>JAGQJJ010000009.1 GCA_020430675.1 Myxococcales bacterium | reverse complement strand
CGGATGTACACGTTGCCATAGTAGGGCGCGGCCAGGTCGTCGATGCCGTCGCCGTCGAAGTCGCCGACGCGGTTGAAGCCGCCGCCCCACTCGGCGGGCGTCAGGGAGAAGCTCTGCTCGCGCCAGAAATCCTGCCCGCGTGAGGCGCCGATGAGCAGGCGGTGGTTGTCGGCGGTGGCCACATCGGGGTAGCCGTCGCCGTTGAAGTCGGCCGTCCAGCTATAGGTGGTGGCGCCGAAGCTGCCGCGCATCGGCACGTTGGGCACGTTGCGCCGATGGGCCTCGACCGGTGGGCGCACCACGATCTGGGTGAAGCAGGTGCCCGGGTTCGACTTGATGAGCGACTCGATCTCGCTGATCAGCAGCGCGGTCGCGTTGCCCAGGCCGGGCACGAAGAAGTCGAGGCTGGCGTAGAGCAGCTCAAACGCCGCCGCTTCGAGGAAGGCATAGGGGTCATTGGCGATCAATGCGGTGATGACGTCGTAGCCCGGCACCAGGGTCAGGGCCAGGTCGGCCGCGATGTCTTCGGCCGTCGGCTCATCATCGCGCACATGGCTCCAGAGCAGGCGCTGCTCGGGGTCGATGCGCGTGATCATGCTGCACTTCTCGACGCCGGTCAGGTTGACCTTGGCCTTCCACTCGTGCTCGGCAAGCGCGCGCGGCTGCACGCCGGGCTGCGGCAGGCTGAAGAGCATCGCCTTGTAATGCCAGGTGTGGCCGGTGGTGATGCGCACCGGCAGATCCATCATGCGGCTCTGGCCGGGCGGCAGGTAGAACGCCACCGGGTCGGGGCCGAACTCGATGCCCTCGTTGTCAAAACCCAGGCCCGCGCCGAAGTCGATGGTCTCGATGGGGATCTCGCCGTTCTCCGGGTAGTGCATGTAGGCCCCGGTCACGTAGACCAGCACGTCTTCGGGGTGGGTGTTGGTCACCCGCCAGCGCACGTGAACGGTGCGCGAGAGCGCCAGCGCCGCGCTGGGCGCGACCACGGCGGCGAGCAGGATCAGGGTGGGCAGCAGGCGACGGATCGAAGGGTTGCGATTCATGCTGAAGAACTCCGCAGGGAAAAGACGGGCGGAGTATGGCGAGCGGCGCCGACGACTTGATAACTCCAGATAACTCGGCTGAGTTGCCCGTATGAAAGCGTTGAAAATCAGGCTTTTGTGCGGGTCTCACCCACCGCGCAGACCCCGCGTGGGGCTGGCGGATTGCCGTCCGCGGGGCGGCGGACAACATGCGCCAACAGCCGCAACCGGGTTGATTGGCCGCGCGTCGCAAGCGATTTTCCGGCCGCCATGTCAGGAGGCGTTGATGACGCGCGCCGAAAAAGCCGAGCGCATCGGGGGCATCCTCGACGCGATGTACCCCGAGCCGCCCATCCCCTTGCAGCACGTCGACCCGTACACGCTGCTCGTCGCGGTGCTGCTCAGCGCGCAGACGACCGACAAGAAGGTCAACGAGGTCACCCCGGCGCTCTTCGCCCGGGCGCCCGGCCCGCGGGAGATGGCCAAGGTGCAGGTCGCCGAGGTCGCCCACCTGATCCGCGAGATCGGGCTGGCGCCCACCAAAGCCAAGAACCTGGTCGCGCTGAGCAAGATCCTGGTCGAGAAGCATGGCGGCGCGGTGCCGGCCGACATGGCGGCGCTCGAAGCGCTGCCTGGCGTGGGCCACAAGACCGCGTCGGTGGTCATGTCGCAGGCGTTCGGCGTGCCGGCCTTCCCGGTCGACACCCATATCCACCGCCTCGCCGCGCGCTGGGGCCTCTCGTCAGGCCGCAACGTCGAGACCACCGAGCGCGACCTGAAGGCGCTCTTTGCCCCCGAGACCTGGAATCGGCGGCACCTGCAGATCATCTACTTCGGCCGCGAGCATTGCCCGGCGCGCTATCACGACCTGAGCGCCTGCCCCATCTGCGGCTTCGCGGCGACCAAGAAGCGCATGCGTGAAGAGGCCGCCGAGCGTGGCACGCCCAAACGGCGGGCCGTTTCAGGCTAAGCTGAGCCATGGCCGACGAGCGCGACCCCCGCATCGAGCTGCTGCGACCCACGCCCACCGAGCGCGCCGTCGCCCCGGTGCGCGCCCCGGCGCCGGTGCGGGCGCGGGCCGAAGTCACCGAGCTGTACCGCCGCACCGACGAGCAGGCACCGCCGCGGCCGACCGACGCCAACCGGCTGCTGGTGGCTCAGGTGATGCGCCGGCCGGTGTACACGCTGGCGCAGACCGCGCGCGCCGGCGAGGCCATGGCGCTGCTCGACGCCCATCGCATCCATCATCTGCCGCTGGTCGACGCCGACGAGCGCCTGGTCGGGCTGTTGACGCAATCCGATCTGTTCGAGGCGCTGCGGACGGGACGTCATGCCATCGACGAAGTGCCGGTCGCGCGCTTGATGACTCGCGAGGTCATCGCGTTGCGGCCCGATCACACCCTGCATGAAGCCGCGCGCCTGTTGATCGCCGGCCACCACCGCGGCGGCCCGGTGGTCGACCCGGCGCGCCGGGTGGTCGGGTTCTTGTCGGCGCGCGACGTGCTCTCGGTGCTGGTCACCCGCGCCCCGCTCACGCTCTGGGTCTGACGGCTTTCATTGCCCGGCGCGCTGGGCCATCATGCGCGGCCATGAACCACGTTGAACCCGTCAAGGTGATCGGCGGCGGCCTGGCCGGCTGCGAGGTCGCGTTGCAGCTCGCCCGCCGCGGCGTGCCGGTGCGGCTGTACGAGATGAAGCCCCAGCGGCGCACGCCCGCCCAGCAGAGCGACGCGCTGGCCGAGCTGGTCTGCTCGAACAGCTTCCGCAGCGCCCATGTGGCCAACGCGATCGGCCTGCTCAAATGGGAGATGCGCGCCGTCGGCAGCGCGATCATGGCCGCCGCCGACAAACACGCCGTGCCCGCGGGCGACGCGCTGGCGGTCGATCGCGAGGCGTTCGCCGCCGAGGTCACCGCCGCCATCGACGCCGAGCCGGGCATCGAGCGCGTCGCCGAGGTGGTCGAGCGCATCCCCGAGGGCCTGACCGTGATCGCCACCGGCCCGCTGACCGACCCGGCGCTCGCCGCCGAGATCGCCGCCCGCGCCGGCCGCGAGAGCCTCTACTTCTACGACGCCATCGCGCCCATCGTGGACGCCGACTCGATCGACTGGCACGTCGTCTGGCGCCAGAGCCGCTACGACAAAGGCGAGGGCGCCGACTACGCCAACGTGCCGCTCGATGAGGCCGAGTACCACGCCTTCATCGCCGCGGTGCTCGCCGGCGAGCAGGTGCGGGCGCATGGCTTTGAAGAGGCCCGCTACTTCGAGGGTTGCCTGCCGATCGAGGTCATGGCCGAGCGCGGCCCGATGACGCTGGCGTTCGGGCCGCTCAAGCCGGTCGGCCTGACCGACCCGCGCACCGGCAAGCAGCCCTTTGCGGTGGTGCAGCTTCGCATGGAGAACCGCGAGGCGACGGCCTGGAATCTGGTCGGCTTTCAGACGCGGCTCAAGTACCCGGAGCAGAAGCGCATCTTCCGCACGCTGCCCGGCCTGGCCCGCGCCGAGTTCCTCCGCTTTGGCAGCGTTCACCGCAACACCTACCTGCACGCGCCCACGCTGCTCGCCGATGCGCTGCATTGGCATGACGACCCCGACCTGTACTTCGCCGGCCAGATCACCGGCGTCGAAGGCTACGTCGAGTCCACCGCCTGCGGCCTGCTCATCGCATGGCATGTGCTCGCCCGCCTGCGCGGCCTGCCCCCGCCCGTGCCCCCCCCGACCACGGCGTTCGGCGCCCTGCGCCGCCACCTGCGCGGCGAAGGCATCCTCAGCGACTACAGCCCCAGCAACCTGAACTGGAGCCTCTTCGCGCCCATCGACCGCCGCCGCCGCGAACCCAAACGCGACCAGCGAATGCGCGCTGCCACCCGCGCGCAGGCGGCGCTGACCGAGTGGTGGCAGGCACTGGCGCCGACGCTCTGAGCGCGCCGGTCGCATGGCATGCGCCGCGCACCGCGGTGAGGCTTCGTCAGTTGAGTGGGTTGCGCGGCGGCATGGCACCCGGGCGCGGTGGCGATCGTATGGAGAATCGCGATGGCGGGGCTGTATCTCTCGGCGGCGATGCCAGATGAGGCGATGGCGGCGCGATGATGTTCGCGTCTCATGCATCCGCACAGGAGCCGCCGGGCGCTTCACTGTGGCGGGCAGACGCCAGCGGCGATAACGTGCGCTCGCACCAAGCAGGAGGGTTCACATGAGCGATCAGAAGCCTCGACGTGGACCGCTCGCGGTCGAGCAGGTTGAGTGGGAGGCCTGGAGTCAAGGCGAACGGTTCGCAGGCCGCGTGCGCGTGCTGTCTGACACACGCGAGGGTGGCATGAAGATCGGCGTGCTCGTCGAAGAGCTGCCGCCGGGCCGGCAGTCGTGCCCGCTGCACTACCACATGGTCGAAGAGGAGCATGTGCTCATCCTCGAAGGCGCGGTGACGCTGCGGCTGGGCGAAGATCGCATCCCGTTGCGCGTGGGGGACTTTGTCAGCTTTCCGGCCGGGCGCGCCGAGGGGCATTGCCTGGTCAACGAGACCGACGCGCCGTGCCGCTATCTCGTGATCGGCGACAACGACCCGAACGAGGTCTGCGTGTATCCCGACTCGAACAAGGTCATGGTCGGCGCCCTGCGCCGCGCGGGGCTCAAGCGCATCTTCGACGCCGCCGCCACGCGCGATTATTGGGATGGCGAGCGCGCCGACGAGAAGCCGTGATCTACCGACGGCGCGGGCTGGGTCGGTCGGCCTTGCGGTAGACCAGCCGCAGCCCCGACCAGACCGCGTCGATGGCGCAGACCTTGTTGTCGACCAGGCCGGCGGCGAGGGCGAGGGCGCGCACGACGTCTTCGGTGATGTCGGTGGACACCTTCGATGCCTTCTTGGGCCACGCGATCCACAGGCCGCCCTGCCAGTCGAGCGCGGCTTTCAGCGCGGGCAGGCGGGCGGCGAGCGCGGCGGCGTCGCGGGTGAACCAGACGATGACCGCTCGCTCTTCGCCGAGGGTGGCTTCGCAACGCGCGCCTTCGGGCAGGGCGCCCAGCGTCGCCGCGAAGTCGGCGGGCGCGTCGAGCACCGCGACCGTGGCGCCGGGCTTGATGCCCAGCTTCTTGACCAGCGGTGTGCCCGAGTAACCCGCCATGAGCGATGTCAGGGGAAGACCTTGCGGATCACATGGTTGTGGGTGTCAGCCACAAACACGGTGCCATCGGTGTCGACCGCGACGCCGTAGGGGCGGTCGAGCAGCGCGGCGTTGGCCGGGCCGCCGTCGCCCTCGAAGCCGGGCGTGCCGCAGACGCCGGCGACCGTCGACAACTTGCCGTCGGCGCTGACCTTGCGAATGCAGTTGTTCATCGTGTCGGCGATGAAAACATTGCCATTGGCATCGACCGCCACATCGCTCGGGGTGTCGAGCGCGGCGGCGAGCGGGTTGTCGCCGCTGCCATTGCCCGCCGTGCCGGTGCCGGCGATGGTGCTGATCATGCCATCGGGCGTGACCTTGCGGATGACATGGTTCAGCGTGTCGGCGATGTAGAGGGTGCCATCGGCGCTGGTCTCGATGCGTCCCGCGGGCGGCGCCGACTGGCTGACGGGCAGGTTGAGGCGCGCTTCGATCGCCGGGCCTTCGTCGCCGCTATAACCCTGCTCGCCGATGCCGACCACCGTGTCGACGGTGCCATCGGGCCGCAGCGCGCGGATGCGCTGGTTGGCCTGATCGGCGATGTACAGCGAGCCATCGGGCGCAAAGGCCGTGGCCACCGGCAGGTCGAGGAAGGTCTCGACGGCCGGCAAGCCATCGCCGTTGAAGCTGCGCGCCCCGGTGCCACAGATGGCTTCGACCGTCTCGGTGCGCGGGTCGTAGCGCAGCACCTTCGAGTTGTGCCACGCCGCGATGTACAGCTTCTCATCGGGCCCGATGGTGACATGGGTCGGGTGGTTCAGACTGGAGTTGACCGCCAGCCCGTTGGGCGCGTCGCCCAGGTAGCCGGTGCCGATGATGGTGCGGATGGTGTTGTCGGCCATCAGACGCACGCGGTGGTTGTTCCAGTCGAGGATGTAGAAGCTGCCATCGCCGACGGTCGTGACGTCCTGCGGCAGATACAGGTCGGTGGCGAGCGGGTCCATGCCATCGTCCGAGAGCCCGGCGATGCCAGTGCCGACCGCCGTGCAGATATTGCCCGGCGCGGCCTTGCAGCCGGTGTCTTCGGCCTCGTCACAGGCGGCCAACGCCATCCCGGAAGCGAGAGCGAGCCCCAACAAGAAGCGATCGCGGCTCATGGCTGACCTCCGCGCACCATGCGAATGCGATGGTTGTAGCTATCGGCGATGTACAGGTTGCCATCGTCATCAAACGCCAGCCCCGAAGGCCGGTAGAGCTGCGCGGCGGTGGCCGGGCCGAAGTCGCCGCTGTCGCCCTGCGTTCCGGTGCCGGCGATGACCTCGACCGCCAGCGACTCGGGGTCGAGCGCCAGCACGCGGTTGTTGGCCTCGTCGGCCACGTAGATGCGCCCGTCGGGGCCGCGCTCCAGGTCGCGCGGGTTGTCGAGCGTGGCCGCCGTGCCGTCGCCCAGCACGGTCTCGATGGTATTGGCCGCGAAGTCGACCCGCCGCACCCGGTCGTTGAGGATGTCGGAGAAGTACAGCCGCCCCTGTGCATCGAAGACCAGCGAGCCGGCGGGCGGCGGGTTGCTGCCTTCGGGGAAGTGCACCTTGGCCGCCAGCGGGTCGCCGCCGTCGCCCTCGAAGCCGATCTCACCGGTGCCGACCACCGTCTCGATGACGCCGTTGGCGCCCAGCTCGTCGATGCGCCGGATGCGCTGATTGCGCTGGTCGAGCACGTACAGGCTGCCATCGGGCGCAAACGTCGCCGCGTTGGGCTGGTTGAAGCGCACCGCGTCGAGCGCGCCGTCGCCATCGAACCCGGCGCCGCGCCCGCAGGCGACCACCACCATGCCGGTGTCGGGGTCGTAGATGCGCAGCTTGTGGTTATGCCACGAGACCAGCAGCAGCCGGCCGTCGGGCAGCTCGATCACCTGGGTCGGGTGGTTCAGGTTGACGGTGGTGCCCAAGGCACCGGGGGCCTGCAGGTCCGACAAATCGGGCGGGCCATCGCCGATGAAGTCGGTGCCCACGACCGTCTGGAACGTGCCCTCGGGCGTCACATGGCGCACGCGGTGGTTGTTCCAGTCGAGCACGTAGGGGCCGGTCGAGGTGAACGTCAGGTCCATCGGCCAGTACATGCGCGACTCGGTGAGCGGTTTGCCGTCGCCGTTGAAGCCGGCGGCGCCGTTGCCGGCCCACGGGCAGATGACGCCGGGCGTCTTGGGGCAGGTCGGCGCGGGATCCTCTTCGGTCCCGCAGCCGAAAAACGAGACGGCCGCGCACGCGAGCAGCGGGGCGGACCATCGTCGGGAGCGTCTGCTCATCATGATCTCCTCGGGGATAGAGATACCGACTGGACGATACTCATTTGGAGTCTTACGGACTCTGCACGGCGTCGGCAATGGCCGCGCCGTAATGCACGAGCACGCCGCGGTTGAGCGGCTCTGAGACGACAAATCCACCGACGGCAAAGACGCCGCCGGTCTCGTCCTGATAGGCCGCGTGCAGGTCAACGCGCAGGCGCGGGGCCTTCTCGTCGGCCTTCCAAGCGCCCTTGGACCAGCGCCAGACCGCGCCCGCGAGCCCCACCGCGACCGCCTCGCCCTCGGGGGTGACAAAGACCCCGTTGAGCTGCGGCGCGCCGGGCGGCGTCACCTCGGTGAAGGCGCCGCCCTGCAGGCGCAGCACGAGGCCGCTCTGAAAGCCGCCGACCGCAAAGGCGAGGTCGCCGTCGCCGTGAATCGTGAACAGGCCGCGCCCGGTGGGCACGTCGAGCGTGGCAAACGCGCCGCCGCTGCGGTGCAGGGCGATGCCGCCGAGGCCGACGATATAGAAGTCATCGGCGCCGCGGCCCCAGAGCTTGAAGAGCTGCCCTTCGGCCAGCGCTTCTTCAGGCACGTCGGCCGCGGCCGCCCAGGCGGTGCCATCGTAGTGCCAGACCGCGCCGCGATTGCCGACCGCTTCGCCGCCGACCGCCCAGACATCGTCATCGGCAAACGCCAGCACGCCGAAGAGCGTGGGCGCGGTGTCGGGCGGGGTCATCTGCTCGAATGTGCCCGAGCCGCGGACGTGGCGCAGGATCAGGCCGCCCTCGCCCACCATCCACAAGGTGTCGCCGCGCCCCGTCACCCACCACAGCGAGCCGCTCGCGCCAGTGGCCATGCGCGTCCAACCTTCGCCGTCGTAGTGCAGCACCGCCGGCCCGGCGCCATCATCGGCGTCGGCGCCGACGACCCACACGTCATCCGAGGCCGTGCCGTAGACCGAGAGCAGTGCGCCGGGCAGCTCCTCGAAGACCACCGACCAGCTCCCCGCCTCTTCGGCGGGTTCGTCGTCACAGGCGGCGAGGGGCAGCAAGGCCAGGGCCAGCAGCACAAACCGGACGCGGGCACGAATCATGGGCGCCTCCCGAGCAGGCACTGATCAATCATGGATCGACGGCAGAATGCAAATCGCGCGACACGGCGCCGACTTGCAGCGCGGATGGGGTCACCGCTGCCGTCATTCGGCGCACGGCAGCGCGCATGCCCCGCTTTGTCGAGCAACGGGCGAATGCCACTTCCCGGTGACGTCTTGTCGCCGACCGCTCGCCAGCGCTATGGTCGTCGCCGATGCGCCGCTTCGTTCCCAGGGCCATGCGCGCCACGTGGATGCTGATGCTGCTGAGCACGGCGGCGGGCTGCGATGACGGCCCGGACCTGACCGGCCCGCTGCCCTGCTTCACCCCCACCGAGCTCGACACGCTTGTCGAGGTGGTGCCCTGCCGTCACAGCCACGAGCACGACCTCCGCCATGTGCGCATCTTCGCCGACCCCGAGGCGGCGGCGATCTATCGCCGGTGCGTGCTGCGCGGCGAGCCCTGCGACGAGCCCTTCCCCCCCGGCGCGCTCTTTGTCAAACGCGAGTATGACCGCGCCGGCTGCCACGAGGACGAGTTTGTCAGCCTGACCGCCACCCGCAAGCTGGCGCCGGGCGCGCTGCCCGAGGGCTATGACTGGCGCTGGCAGCGGCTTACCCCCGAGATGCGGGTGACCGACGACGGCGCCCCGCTCGTCTGCCTGCGCTGCCATGTCGACCATTGCTCGCCGCCCGATGGCTACGAGCTGCGCTGCACGCCGGATTGATCGCCGTCAGTCCGCCCGATGGAAGCGCACGCGCATGCCGGGCTGTTGGCCCGGGCGGCCGCGCTCGACAAACATGACCTCATGCGCGGTGGCGCCCAGGCCCGCGGCGGCGACGGGCAGGGCCGCCTCGGGGTCGCAGTCGCCGCAGGTGTAGACATCGATCGCCGCGTAGCCGTGTTCGGGCCAGGTGTGGATCGACAGGTGCGACTCTTCGATGACCACCACCCCGGTCACGCCCTGCGGCGCGAAGCGGTGAATCGCCGTCGTCACCACCCGCGCCCCGGTGGCATGCGCCGCGTCGCGCATCACGCGGTCGACGGCGTCGACGTCATCGAGCACCGCCGGGTCGCAGCCGTGCAGCTCGGCGAGCAGATGGCGGCCGAAGGTGCTCGGCGGCGGGCGCCGCGCGTCGGTGGGCGAGACTTCAACCATGGCCGGCGTGCGCCCCGAGCGCCATGTCTTCGGGCCGGCGCTCCCGGTTTGGGCCTGCGTCCCGCGGTCGGTGATGGGCGAGGTCTCGGTGCAGCACGCTCGGCCCCCCTTGGGCCGTGATTCGGGCGTCGCACCCACCGAGTGGCAGGCGTCGGTTTGGCGATACCACTTCCGGTAAGGCGCGCCAACGCAATTCCACGGTGGCGACTGCGCGGGGCCTTCGGTTCCAGCGAAGCAGTGGATGGCATGCCTGACAGTGGCGACGGGCCCGCGTCACCCGCGACGCGCCAGCGTCCGAAATGACGCGACCCTGCGAGTCATTCATCCGTAATTTCTTGAAATCTCTTGAAATTCCTTAACTCCGACGCCGGCATGGCCTTTGCGCTACTGGTGCACCGCAACCGGTTGGAGCCATCAACATGTTCGTCCGCGTCACCGCCCCATCTTGGACCGACTCAGCTTCCCGGCCTCTCTCAGCCACAATGCACTTTTATTGAACTTTTCCTTATTGCTGGATTGCGGCACGCGCGACGCGCGCGCATGTTTGAACCAGGGGCCGAGCCCTTCGACCCGCAGCTCATTGTCCCGCAGGAGTCACTTAGATGTTCGCCCGAGCCACCCGTCCTGAGCCCATCGATCCCGACAGGAACAACCCGCTGCCCGACGACGCGCGAAGTCAGGCGCTCATCCGAGAGTTCTACCGCCTGCTGACCCTGGACCAGCTCTTCTCCCGCGCGCCCTCGGTGCGCGCGCCGCGCTTTGCGAGGCGCAAGGCCATCATCGAAGAACTCTGGCAGATCGCGCCCTTCGAACGCAGCGACCCGACGCCCATGCCCGAGATCGACGCCGCCGACCTGACGCTGCCGCGCTTCCTCGATCTCACCCAGGGTTACCGCCGCCCGCTGGTCATCCGTGGCTTCGGCGCAACGTCGCCCGCGGTGCTCAACTGGACGACCGCCGCCCGGCTGGCCGAGCGCGTCGGTCCGGTGCCGATCTCAGCCGTGGAGATCGGCGAGTCCTCGGCCTACGAGGCCAACGAGCGCGGGTTCACCTTCCACGACATGCCGTTTACCGAGTTCGTGCAGCGCATGCACGAAGCGCCGCTCTATCTGCACAATAACGGCGCGCTGACCCAACAATGCCCGGGGCTGGTCGAAGATCTCGACCTGCCGCGCATCCGCCGCACGCTCTATGATCCCGAGGGCATCTGGGATGCGGTCTTCACCGCGGCGTTTTTCATTGGCACCGAGCGCGTGTTCAGCAACCTGCACAGCGCGCCGGGCGGCAACTTCTTCCTTCAGATTCGCGGGCAGAAGACCTGGACGCTGGTCGACCCCGCCCTCGCCCCCTATTTCATGCCGCTGACGACGCGACCCTTCACCAACATGCGATCGCTCTATGGCACCTTCCATACGGCCCCGGCGGATTCGCCGCTCCATCGGCTGCCCCGCGTCTCGGTGACGATCAACCCGGGCGATCTGCTCTTCAACGCGCCCTGGTGGTGGCATGAGGTGATCAACCATGGCGAGACCATCGGCTGTGCCATGCGCCACACCAACCCACCCTTCGAGCGCTCGCCCACCTGGGACAACCACCGCCTGTTCGCCGCGCTCTCGGTGTGGCCGCAGCTCTGGGCGCTGTCGGTCTATGACTACAGCCGCGCGCGCATCGGCCGCCTCTTCGGCGAGCAGCGCGATGGCACGCTGCGCGACGCGGTGAGCCGCCGCAGCGAAGGCATCATCAACCGCGGACGCCGACGCAAGGGGGCGTGATGGCCACGCGCTTCACCACCAAGCTGATCGACCCCGGCCGCCTCGCGCCCGAAGCGCGCCGGGCGCTGACCGACGCGCTCTATGCCACCCATCAGCAGGTCTTCTCCGGGGTCGACCGCGATGCCTTCGGGGCCTATGTCATCGACTCGCCCGCTGACTGGACGCGGGTGCTCACGCTGCGCGATGCCTCGGCGCGATTGCGAGGCTATGCGGCGATGCATGTCTTTCTGCAACGCCATGTGGGCCGCGACATGGCCATCGTGCGCATGGAGATCAGCGCCGAGCCGGCCTTTCGCCATGCCTCGTTTGCCGGACGCTTCATCGCGAGCCAGGCGGTCAGCCTCAGCCTGCGCTACCCCGGCCGGCCGCGCTATCTCTTCGCCTGCTTCGTGCATCCCTCGGCGTATGTCTCGCTCTGCCGCCACGCCCCGCGGGTCTGGCCGCACCCCGAGCGCCCGACGCCGCCCCATATCGAGGCGCTGCTGCTCAGCCTGCAACGCCAGTTCAAGCTGCGCCCGGTCGGTGAGGGCCTCGTCGATGTCGGCTGGATCGCGCGCCCCGACGGCCGCAGCCACCGCCGCCTGAGCCCCGAGGCGCGCTTCTACCTCGCGCGCAACCCGGGCTATGTGCACGGGCACGGGCTGATGACCCTGGTCGACCTGAGCACGCCGAGCGCCGTGCAGGGCAGCCTGCACTTTGTGGCCCACCAGCTTCAGCGGCGCTGGCCCCGGCGCCTGCTCGAAGCGCGGGGCGTGCTCAGCGCCGTCTGAACGGCGGCGGGGCTTGCATCCGGGCGCGGCGCGGCCCACCATCGAGCGCAGTCCGCCGAGGAGTGGCCGTGGCCGAAGGCGCCGACGAGACCGATCCCAACGCGCCCACCGCCGCCGTCTCGGCGTCGAAGCCAGCGATCGACGCGCTGGCCGGCACCGCCGCGACCGGACCCGAGCCGACCGAAGGCGCGGTCGAAACCGATCCCATGGTCGACCACCGCGTACCGACCAACGCCTTGTTTCAATGGGGCAATCTGTACGCCCTCGAACAGCTGGGCGCCGGCGGCTTCGGCCAGGTCTACCGCGCCTACGACCCGGTGCTCGACCGCGAGGTCGCGCTCAAGCTGCACCACGCCAACGACCGCAGCGCCGCTTATCTGGCCGAGGCGCGCAGCCTGGCCCGCGTGCGCCACGCCAACGTGCTCGCGGTGCATGGCGCCGACGTGCACGACGGCCGCGCCGGCATCTGGATGGACCTGATCGACGGCCGCGACTTCGAGTCGGTCGTGCGCACCGACGGCCCGCTTTCGGCCGCCGAGAGCACCCGCGTCGGCATCGAGCTGTGCCAGGCGCTCGCCGCGGTGCACGGCGCGAGCATGGTGCACGGCGACATCAAGACGCATAACATCATGCGGGCCCGCGGCGGCCACATCGTGCTGATGGACTTCGGCACCGTCAGCCCGCTGCACGGCGACTCGGGCCCCAACGCTGGCACCCTGGTCGCGATGGCGCCCGAACTCTTGCGCGGCGAAGCGCCGTCGGTGCGCTCCGACATCTATGCGCTGGGCGTGCTGCTCTATCGGCTGGCCAGCGGGCACTGGCCGTACGACGACCTCTCCTCGGCGAAGCTGGCCCGCGGCGAGACCCCGCGCGTGCCGCTGCGCGACCGGCGCGCCGACCTGCCGCCGGCGTTCGTCGAGGTGGTCGAGCGCGCCATGGCGCCCGACGCCGCGCTGCGACCGGCCAGCGCCGGCGCCATGGAGCGCGCGTTGATGGCGCTGCCCGGCGGACCCAAAGCGCCCGCGCCCGCCGATCCCCAGCCGCCGGCGGCGCCCCCGCCCGGGCCACCACCGACCGCCCCGCGCCCGAAATGGCCGCTGATTGCCGGCGTTGCCGCGCTGCTGCTCGGCGCGCTGGTCTGGTTCTGGTCGGGCGAAGAGGCCGCGGTCGCGCCCGATCACATTGCCGATGACCTCGCCGACGCCGCGCCCCCCGACGCTGCGCTCATCCGGGCGAGCGCCACCGCCGACATCGCCGAGACCGATGACATCGATCGCAGCGTGCTCCAGGTCTGGCGCACCCCCGGCGGGGCCCTCCTGCTCGCCCCGCCCCACCCCGGCCGCGGACCGCGCCCGCCGAGCTATGTGGCAGAAGGACCGCGTTTCTACCGACAGATCGAGACCGGCAGCTCGCGCATGTCGCCCACGCATTGGAGCTATGTCTTCTGGGATCCCCGCGTGCCGGTGAACTTCGCCGCGCAGTACATCTATCGCGACGGCGAAGCCCGGGTCGAGTGCGGCACCAAAACGCTGCCCCTCACGCGGATCGAAGGGCCTGCCGCCGCCGAGACCATCGCCAAAGCCACGCTGCAAAAACCCCGTTGGCGGCGCCGCCCCTGGCTGCTCGCCCGCGCCGCCGACAGCACCTGGTACTACGTCGACCGCGAAGCCACGCGCGAGCGCCAGGGCTTCCGCCTCTTCATCGGCCCCACCGGCGCCCTGCGCGAGCGGCCGCTCACCGTCGCCCCCGTCCGCGCCAACGGCGCGGGCTTCGTCGCCGCGACCGGCGAGCTGCGCCAGGGCCCCCTGCCCAGCTTCATGGGCTCGACCTACGAACCCGGCGCGCCCGACGAGATCGACTGGATCACCCGCGACGGCGCCCGCGAGCGCCTCAGCGCCCTGCCCACCGAGAACAACGCCGCCCTCATCTACGGCGAGCTGCAAATCTACGACTCCACCCGCCTGGGCACCCCCTGCGACGAGGTCTTTGCGCCCGCCGGGCCCTGACTTGGTCTAATGGTGACCACATGGTCGCCAATTTGATCCAATGGGCGCCGGTTGCCGGTCAATGGAGCCCTGGCGCGGGCCCGTAATTGGGTTTGGCGGGTGGTGCGTGTTTCGGCGACTGCGCCCTGCGCGAGAAGGCAGACGAAGTGGCGGCGCGGCTGCGGCGGACGTGCATCGGGCAGATGACCATTGAGACCGCGCCGGCCGGCGGCGAGGTGCGCGTCGATGATGAGCAGCCCGCCGAAGACTTGGACGACCATCGTCGCTCAGTTCAGGCTTGACCGCACATTGAAGTCGAAGCTGCGTTTGCCGCTCGACGCGGTGACCTTGATGGTGCGGTCATCGACGCGCTCGAAGCTGAGGGTCAGCGTCTTGTCGAACGGCGTCTCGAGCACATAGGTGCCCGCCTGGGGCAGCGGGTCGACGGCGCGCAGCTCGACGCCTTCGATGCGCAGCGTCCAGGTGCGGCCGGCGCGGCCCGTCCAGCTTCGGGTGCCATCGACGCGCAAGCCATCGCCGCTGTCGAGCAATTGCTGGGTGCGATCGCCCTCGCCCTGCCCCTCATGCTCGCCGTCGGTCCACGCCAGGCTGTGCTGCACGCGGCGGGTGCGCGCCTCGCGGTCCCAGGTGACGGTGGCACCGCCGTTGACGGTGTATTTGCCATCGGAGACATCGGTCCAGCTGTGGGTGACCTCGACGCCGGCATCGACCTTCTCGATCTGCACCTCGACGCGCCCGGTATAGCGCCGGCCATGCCAAAGACAATCGCTCTCGCCGCGCACGCCGAAGTCGATGGTGACGGTGTGCGCCTGCAACCCCACGGTGGCGCAGGGGATCTGCGCGGCGGCGAAGTCGCGCAGGTTGGCGGCGGCCTGCTCGACCGCGTCGCCCAGCGTGAAGTCGGTCGAGACGGTGATGACATCCTGGGTCAGCGCGCCGACCTCGGTGGAGAGGGTCGCTTCATCGACCGCCTCCTTGGCTTCATCGCGGGTCAGCGCCTCGTCTTCGGCGCGGCAGCCGGCGAGCGCGAGCAACAGGGTGAGCGGCAGCAATGAGCGGGGCAATGGGGCGCGCATGGGGAGCCTCCTTCGGCGCGGTCTTCATCCCCCGAAACCCGCCGAGGGCGCTCGGGTTGCGGAGGGCCCGGTGATTCTATTCGATCAGGTCCATCCGGTGGGCATAGCTGACGATCTCCTGCACCGTGCGCGCCCCCAGGGCGCGTTTGATCTGGCCGACATGGGTGCTGACGGTGCTGACCGAGAGGTTGAGCTGCGCGGCGATGTCGGTGACCGCCAGGCCTTCGACCAGCAGGGTGAAGATCTGATGCTGGCGCGGGGTGAGGTCGCGGGCCGGTTCGCCGACCGCGCTGGCGCCGCGGGCGGCGCGGCGGCTGATGTACAGGCCACCGCCAGCGACCACGCGGATGGCGGCGATCAGCTCGTCTTCGCTGCGATCCTTCGAGACATAACCCGCCGCGCCCAGGTCGACCAGGCGCCGGGCGTATTGGTCCTCGGCATACATCGAGAGCATCAGCACTGGCATCTCGGGGCGTGTCTCTTGCAGCCTTCGCAGCACCTCGATGCCATTGACCTGCGGCAGCGAGATGTCGAGCACCAGCACGTCGACCGCCCAGTCGGGGCTGTCGGCGGCGAGCAGCACCTTGCGCCCGTCGATGGCTTCGCCGACCACCTCGATATCATCGGCCAGGCTCAGCAATGCCTTGAGGCCGGTGCGCACGATGGGATGGTCGTCGGCGAGGAAGACGCGGATCATGTCATGGCTCCGATGGTGGTTCAGGTGGGATGCCCGCCGAAGGCAGCTTGAGGATCACCCGCGTGCCCTGCCCCGGGGCGCTGCGGATCTCAAGTCGCCCGCCCTGAGCCCGGGCGCGCTCGCGCATGCCCAACTGGCCCATGCCCCCGCCCGACGCATCAGCGGCGTCAAAGCCTTGGCCGTCGTCGGTGATCGTCAGCTTCAGCCCGCCCGCTTCGGCGGCCAGGCGCACCTTGATGTGGTCGGCGGCGGCGTGGCGGATGGCGTTGGTCAACGCCTCCTGCAGCACCCGGAACGCCGCGGTGGCCCCGTCGGCGTCCAGCTCGGGCAGGTCCGGCTCGGCCATGAAGGTGCACCGCTGGCCGGGCAGCTCATCGGTCTGGTGCGCGAGCCACTCGGCGGCGGCGACGAAGCCCAGGTCGTCGAGCACGCGCGGCCGCAGCCGCACGAGCAGGTTGCGCACCGCCCAGCCGAGGTGCTGCATCATCTCGCCGAGCTGTTCGAGGGCACCGCTGAGCGGGTTGCCATCGGTCACGGCCCGGGTGCGCGCGACGCGCAAGGTCAGGCGCATGCCAGTGAGCACCTGGCCCATCTCATCGTGCAGCTCGGCGGCGATGGCGCGGCGTTCATCTTCGCGGGCCCGCTCCTGGTGGTCGAGCAACCCCACAATGCGCGCCGTCTGTCGGGCCACCATGGCTTCGAGGCGGTCCGACTCGCGATGCGAGGCCCGCGCGAAGAGAAAGAGGCGCAGCCGCGTGGCGTCGAAGAGCAGGCCGATGAGCAGCAACAGCGTGTCGATGAAGAGCAGATGGGTGATGGCCGAGCCGGCGAGCGGGTCGGCCCAATGGGCCGGGTGGAGACCGAAATAGGTCACGAGGATGACCCCGGTCAAGGTCACCACCAGCGCCGTGCGATGCCAGGGCGCCGCCCACGCCATCAACGAGACGAACGGGAAGAGGTAGGAATAGTGAAACCAGGCGGTGCTCGGCCCGCCGATGCGACCCATCGTGAACGCGATGCCGCCGCAGAGGCCGATGGCGCCCAGCCAGCCCAGGACCACCGCCATCGCAGGACGGCGGGTCACCGGCAGCGAGGCGAGGCCGGCGATGAGCGCGCCGAAGACGGTCATCGCCGCCCGCCCCTCCCCGAGCGCCGGCTGCACGCCGGGGATGACATCGAGCAGCGTCGCGTCGGTGGCCCAGCCGGTCAGGTTGAGCCCGATCAAGGCCAGCACCAGCCAACGAATGCGGCGCACGCCGAGCGCAGCGTTGTGGCGGCGGAAGGCGGCCAGATCGGCGGGCCGGGCGTCGGTCCCGGCCGTGATCCACGGCCCGGCGCCGGTTCGCCACCAGGCGCGCAGTCCGACGCGCCACTCGGTCCAGGCGCGCATCACCAGGGCGTCCTCCGGGCGGTCGCCGGGCCAGCGTATCACGGGGGGGCGCAGGGGCAGCATCTTCCAGCCAAGGCAGCGCGAACTGAGGAACAGCGTAGCGAAACGGGCGGGCGCGACCCATCGCGCGATCTCGAAGCGCGGCTCGAAGAAGTTCGAGGCGTCGGTCGGACCGGCTCAGGCGGCTTCGAGCAGCCCCTTGAGGCGCTTGAGATCGGCGCGGTTGGCGCGGCGCATGGCGGCGGCCATGAGCGGGGCGGCGACCTTGGCGAAGCCGCTCGGCTCGCCGCGGTTGCGCAACGTCATGCGCGTGCGGCCTTCACCCATGGCCTCCCACGTATAAGTGGTCTCCATCGGGAACGGGCCCTCGGCGGTGCGCATGACCAGGCGCTCACCGGGTACGAGTTCAGTGATTTCGTAGGTATAGGCCAGGCGCCGGCCCAGGAACTGCGCGACGAAGGCCAGCTTTGAGCCGACCGCCATCGGCGGGGGCGTCTTCCACTCGACCGACTGGATGTTGACGTACCACTCGGGCGCGTTGTCGGGGTCGCCGGCATAGGCGGCGACCTGCGTTTGCGGCCGGTTGATCTCGATCTCGGTGTGCACGTCGACGGGCATGGCCCTTCTCTATCACGGTCGCGCCAAGCGGGCATGGCTTCATTGCGCTCGCCGGCCGTGGGGTGT
>JAGQJJ010000099.1 GCA_020430675.1 Myxococcales bacterium | reverse complement strand
TCCGGCAACGGCAGGGCATTGGGGTCGCCGTTTTCGTCGGGGCGGTCAACGAACGCGAACCACCAGTGCCCCGGACCGCGGTCGCCCATGCCGGTATACGCCGCCCGGCGGACCGTCGCCGTGCCTGATTCCGTGGGCGCGCCCAATTCGAAGGCGTGGGCGGGTCCGAACCAGCCGATCCGGGCGTGCGGTCCGTCGGGCGTGGTGGAGGTCCAGTGCAGATGTTCGTAGATGAAGTCGAGCCGCAGCCCGTCCGGCGCGACAAAAGGCGCGCCATCGTCGGCATCCCGTGGCGCGAGCACGGCCTCGAGGCCGGCGCGACTGAGGATCATTTGAAACGTGTTGGTGTCTGCCTTGCACTCTTCTTCCTCTTGCGCTTCTTCGTCGCCATCCGGGGCGGCTTCTGCGTCCATGGCACCGTCGCCCGCGCACGCCCCGTTGGGGATCTGCTTCGTCCAGGTCACGGCCAGCGTGGCGTTCTCTGCGTCTCGGTGGATGTACATCTCGGTGACGCCCTGATCCGCATCTGCCAGAAACGGCGCGATGAACACGGCGTCGGCCCCGTCGACCCGAACACCAAACGCGCGCAGATCGACGGGGCCCTCGCTGGCATTGCTGCCGAGCCAGAGCACCCCGCGGGGGTCGGCCCACGCAACTTCATAGGCGCCGTTCAGCCAACGCAGGCCTCGATCACCAAAGATCGGCTCCAGGGCGATGCAAGGCCCGCGCGCGCCGCCCGCCGAGCCCGCACAGGGGCCATCCTCCACGCGGTTGACATCATCCGGCTCACCGATCTCGACCCGCGTACCGTCGCCCATGTGGGCCGGGTCGATCGGGCCCGCCATCACCTCGGCGGCGCCCAGCGTGGCGACCAGTCCGCAGCAGATGATGAGCGATGGGCTCAACTGCATCAAGTGCCTCGCCCTGCCATGAGGCCTGCCTCCTTGGCTCTCCGATCCGCTCTCCATCACGGCATCCCCTCTCGGCATTGTCAAACGGGGCCCAGCGCATGCGAGCCACATGATCTCCATCGCCGTTTGCACGCGGATGTTGCGCACAATTCGAAATTTCTAGGCGACGCTCGACCGAAGCATTGCCCGTGGCCCGCGAGTCCGCCTGATGGACGATGGGGCTGTCCCGGCGCTTGACCCCTTGTCACAAGATGGGATTGCCCGCGAGGTCATCGACCTCGGTCGGCATCACTCGCCGAGCAGCACGCGGCGCACCGCGTCGGGGATGGGCGCGGCGCGCAGCGCGCCGTCTTCGGGGTTGCGCTCGGCGTAGACGCGGGTCTCATGGCCTTCGACGATGAGCCCCCCGGCGTCGTGGATGGCATGCTTGACGGTCAGGCTGCTGCGCCCGATGCGGTCGACGCGGCTGTGGAGGGTGAGCCGGGCGCCATAGGTCGCCGGGCGCTTGAAGCTCGCTCCCGCGTCGACCAGGGTCAGGCCGACCGCGCCGTAGCGTTCGACCAGCGTGTGGTGGTCGAGGCCGGCCGCGGTGAGCATGCGGTGGGTGGCGTGGTCGAACCAGGCGAAGTAGCGCGGGTAGAAGACGATGCCGGCCGGATCGCAATCGCCCCAGGCGACGTCGACGGTGCTCTCATGGCTCAGCGGCGGCGGGCTCATCGGCAACTCCTGCGCATCGTGCGCGGCCGAGCCTGCCGATCGACGGGCGCGGTGTCCAGCCCGGCGTCACCAGACGAGCGCGAGCATGTCGATCCGGGCGGCACATTTTTTTGTCATGCCCGGTCGGTGGCCGTCGCCTGTTGGGGTGTTCGACATCATCGACCCGGGAGAGACCCCATGAAGACGCTTCACAAATTGCTCGCCGCTGCTTGTCTGCTCACCTCCACCACCGCCGCGCAGGCGGCCCGGCCTGCGCCTCCTGCCCAGCCGTCGCAGGCGGTGATGGTGCGGCTGGCGGCGGATGACCTGCCCGATGCCCAGGACGTGCGCTCGGACCGCCGACGGCAGGCGTTGGCGCGGCGGCAGGCGGATGTGCTCGGCCGCTTGCCCGCGGCGGCGCGCGGCACGGCGCGGTCGTACAAATACTCGCCGTGGCTGGCCCTCAACGCCGACGCGGCGACGCTGGCGGCGCTCAACCGCGATGGCAATGTCATCAGCGTGGTGCCCGACTCGCTGATCGCGCCGGCGCTGGGCGTCAGCGTGCCGCTGATCGAAGCCGATCTGACTGCGGCCAATGGCTTTGATGGCAGTGGCACGGCGATCGCCATCCTCGACACCGGGGTCGATGCCACCCATCCCATGCTGGCCGGGCGCGTCGCCTTTCAGGCTTGCACCTCGGGACTTGACTGCGTCTTCGGCGAGGCGATGGGCGCGCCGGCGGCGCCGTGCGTCGGCGTGCAGGCGGGGGTCGAAGGCTGTGATCATGGCACACACGTCGCGGGCATCGCTGCCGGGGATGGCTCGAGCGCCGGCATGTTGTCGGGCGTGGCGCCGGGGGCTGACATCCTGGCGTTTCAGGTCTTCCATCGCACCGATGACTGCGGCGATGATCCGGCGCCATGCCTGCGGTCGCGTTCTTCGGCCCAGCTCGCGGCGCTGGAGCAGGTCTTCGATCTTCGGGCCTCGGGCTGGAACATCGCGGCGGTCAACATGAGCATCGGGGGTGGCATCTCGCTGACTTCGTGCGGCGATGACCCGCTCACTGGCATGGTCCTGGCCCTGGCCACGCTCGATGTGCCGGTGGTCATCTCTGCGGGCAATGACAATTTTGCCCTCGGCGTGTCCGCCCCGTCGTGCATCCCGCTGGCGGTGACGGTGGGCGCGACGACCAAGGGCGACGACGTGTGGATCGACCCGCCTCACGGGTCGAACGGCGGGCTTCAGCTCGACCTGTTTGCACCGGGCGCGAACATCCAGTCGTCGGTGACCGGCGGCGCGCATCTGCTCGGCCACATGTCGGGCACCTCGATGGCGGCGCCGCATGTGGCCGGCGCGTTTGCCGCCCTGCGCCACGCGGTGCCGGAGCGGAACTTCATGGAGCACCTCAGCGCGCTTCAGGCCACCGGGGTGCCCATCACCGATCCGCGCAATGGCCTGACCACGCCGCGCATCGACGTCGCCGCCGCGATGGCCTCTTTTGGGGTCGAGCTTGAGCCCTGCGCGCTTCAGGGCGACGTGGACACCGATGGCGATGGCTTGTGCGATGGCGATGACAACTGTCCGCTGGTGGCAAACGCTTCGCAGTCCGACAACGACGCCGACGGCGTGGGCAATGTCTGCGACAACTGCGCCGCGACGCCCAATGCCGCGCAGGCCGACTTCGACGGCGATGGCCTGGGCGATGCCTGCGACAATGACATCGACAACGATGGCTGTGGCAATGGCAGCGACGACGACCCGGACAACGCCTGGGCCCGTTCTGGTCGCTACGTCTGCCTCGACGGCGGCGCCGGTGGCAACACGTATGTCTGGGCGGGTGGCAATAACGGCGAAGACCGCCTGCGCCACTGCCAGGACAGCGACGATGACAACGACGGTGTGCTCGATGTGGATGATCCCTGCCCGATGGTGCCGGGCGTCGATCCCATCACCTGCCTGGAGTATCGCATGTGTCATGGCGCGCCCGTCGAAGGCACGGCTTGGGATGTCTGCCAGCTTGGCCTGTGCAGCCAGGTCTTCTTGCTGGAGGCCGAGGTGTCGAACCCCGATCCCACCCGCCTTCAGGCGCTTGGCTTCGGTGTCGACGTGGTCTACGTGGAGGCGTTGACCGCCGATGGCGCCGCGGTCGTCGACTTGCTGACGGGCGCCCGCCGGACGCGCTTCTCGCGCGCGCAGCAGTTGGTGCTGCAAGCGCGCGACGTGCAGGACAACCCGCTCACGCTCGCCGCCTTCGACCCGGCGCAGGTCACCGTGCAGGCGCTGCGCGGCGACGTCGTGGCCATTCACGTCTCACCCGACCGCGGCGGCGTGGCGCTCAGCGGGCGCTGATCGGCGCTGGCGGCCACCGGCGCGGCGGTGTACGGTCGGCCCGTTCACGCGCCGCCGCGCAGGAAGCCGCCATGCCCGCTTCGACTCGCCCCGCCGCTGACCCCTCGCCGACGGCCGACCTGGGCGCCCTGCACATTCACCTGCTGTGGCTGTCGAAGCTGCGGTGGGGTGCCATCCTGGGTCAACTCGCCACCATCTTCGGCGTGCGTCTCTTCATGGCCATCCGCCTGCCGCTGCTGCCACTCTTGCTGATCGTGGGCGCCGAGGCGGTCATCAACGCGGCGGTGGCCGTCTGGCTGCGCCGCGATCGGCCGGTCGCCGAGTGGATGCTCTTTGCGCTGATGGCGGTCGATGTCATCGCGCTCAGCGGCCTGCTCTATCTCACCGGCGGACCCTTCAATCCCTTCAGCTTCATCTATCTGGTGCATATCGCGCTCGCCGCCGCGGTGCTGCGCGCCCGCTGGACGTGGGCGCTGGTGGGCCTGTCGGTGCTGTGCTTTGGCGCGCTGTTCTGGGATCACGTCTGGCTCGACCTGGACCTGCATCCCTCGCATCTGATGGATCACATGCGCATGCACCTCGAAGGCATGTTTGTGGCCTTCGGCGTGGCGGCGGCGTTCATCGCCTACTTCGTGACGCGCGTGCGTCGTGCGCTGGCGGCGCGTGAGGTCGAGCTGGCGGTGACCCGCCACGTGGCGGCGCGGGCCGAGCGGCTGGCTTCGCTGGCCACCCTGGCGGCGGGCGCGGCCCATGAGCTGTCGTCGCCGCTCGGCACCATCGCGGTCGCCGCTCGCGAGTTGGAGATCGACTTCGGGCAGCGCTTCCCCGACGAGGGCGCGATGCGCGATGACCTCTCGCTGATCCGCCACGAGGTGAACCGCTGCCGGACCATCTTGGAGCAGATGGCCGCCGACGCGGGCGAGGGCATCGGCGCGCCGTTCTCGCGGGTGAAGGTGCGGAGGTTGATCGACGATGCCGCGATGGCTCTGGGCGAGGGGGCGGTGGTGGCGGCCGGGGAGGCGGCGGTGCTCGACGGCGTGATCGAGGTGCCGGCCCGGGCGTTGGCGCAGGCCCTGCGCGCGGTGTTGAAGAACGCCCGCGAAGCCTCGCCGCCGGGCGCTGCGGTCGAGGTGCGCGCCACGACGAGCGTCGACGGCGTGGCGCTGCGGGTGCGCGATCGCGGCGCGGGCATGTCGGCCGAGACGCTGGCCCGCCTGGGCGAGCCGTTCTTCACCACCAAGGACGCCGGCCAGGGCATGGGCCTCGGCGTCTTCCTGGCCCGCGCGGTGCTGAGCCGGCTGGGCGGGCGGCTCGACTATGCCTCGACCGCGGGTGGGGGCACGACGGCAACGCTGCACCTCGCGGTGCGGTGCGACAATCTGCCCCTTTCGACCGAAGGCGAGGGCGCGCGAGAATCCGCCGATGGTGTCGACGCCCGCGCCGCCGCCGGGCCCGCCCGTTGAGGGCGCGCCGCCTGGCTCCGATGACCGAACGCTGCTGCTGGTCGACGACGACGTCGTGTTCCGCGACCGCCTCGCGCGGGCGTTCGGGCGGCGCGGCTTTGCGGTGCAGGTGGCCGGCGATTACGACGAGGCGATCGCCCGGGTGCAGGCCGCCGCGCCTTCGATGGCGGTCGTCGACCTGCGCATGCCGGGCCGCTCGGGGCTGGAGCTGGTGCGCGACCTGCTCGCCATCGCGCCGTCGCTGCGCATCACGGTGCTGACGGGCTACGGCAGCATCGCCACCGCCGTCGACGCGGTGCGCCTGGGCGCGGTGAACTATCTGGCCAAGCCGGCCGACGCCGACGACGTGCTGGCCGCCTTTGCCCGGGGCACGGCGCCGCCGCTCGAAGCGGCGCCCATCGAGTACCGCGCGCCGTCGCTCGGGCGGGCCGAGTGGGAGCACATCCAGCGCGTGCTGGCCGATTGCGGGGGCAACATCAAGAAGACGGCGCGGCGGTTGGGCATCCATCGGCGCACGTTGCAGCGGAAGCTGCAGAAATACCCACCCGATCGTTGACCGGTGGGCCGCGACGCCGAAAAACGCCGTCTGGCGCGGCCTCGCGGCCGATGGCAGGCGCGTCGCGGCGCGCTTCTGCTCGGCGGTGCGACATCTTGCCACCTTCCCCGGCGGGCGCCGGGCTGCCTAACGTGCAGCCCGAACCGGAAGGAGACCGCCGATGAAGCCCTGCCTTTGCCTGATCGCCGCGGGCGCGCTGTGCCTGCCGATTGTGGCCCACGCGCATGTCAGCATCGTCTCAGGCCCCGCCACCGCGGGCGCCACCAACCTGATCACCTTCGGCGTGGGCCATGGCTGCGCGGGCGCGGATACCTACCGCTTGACGGTCGAGATCCCCGCTGGCGTGACCGGCGTGCGGCCGATGGGCGGCGACCTGGGCCGGCCGATGGTCGCCAAGGACGCCGAGGGCAACGTGACGTCGGTGACGTGGCAGAAGCCCGACGACGAGGTGTTTGAAGCCGATGTCGCCTACTACCAGGTGGTGCTGCGGCTCAAAGCGCCCGAGGCGCCTTTCACGCCGCTGTATTTTGTGGCCCACCAGACGTGCCGGGCGGCCGATGGAACCGAGAGCACTGTCGACTGGTCGACGCTGCCGGGCGACGAAGGCGCAGGCGAAGAGGACCACCCCGCGGCGCCGGTGATGCTGCTGCCGGCCCGCGTCGCGGGCTGGAATCGTTTCACCGTCAGCGCGGCGATGACCGAGCTGGCGATGTACTTCAGCGACGCCCAGATCGTCTGGAAGGACGGCGCGGCGTTCAGCGCCAACCCGGTCGTCACCGATCAGATCGGTGCCACGCCGGGCGTCTCGGCGCTGGAGAGTCTGGAAGCGGGCGATGAGATCTGGGTGAAGTACTGAGCCGGGGAGGGCACACCGATGCGACGTTTTCTCCTCGTAATCGCGCTGCTGGTGACCGGCGGGTGCGATGACAGCAACGAGCTGCCCGCCGACGCCGCGATGGGCGGCGATGCGGCGGTCCTGCCCGATGGCCAGGTCGGCGCCTGCCTCGACCAACCCGGCGCGCTGCCCATGCCGCCGGGCGCGACGCTGCCTTGCGAACTGTATCCGCCGCGATGAGCCCCCACTCGCCCATGCCCGCGGCGCTGCTCGCCGTGTTGCTCGCCGCGTGCGGCGACCCGGACGACGCGGCGTTGACCGATGGTGGGCTGTTGGCCGATGGCAGCGCCGCGTGCGCGGTGCAGGCCCCGACCGCGTGTCCGACGCCCGCGCCGACCTATGCGGACATCGCGCCGATCGTCTCGGAGCGGTGCGTCCGCTGCCATGACGGCGCGCACGGGCAGTGGCCGCTGACGCGCTACCAGCACCTGGCCGACTGGTATGACATCATCCCCGGCGAGCTGACCCAGTGCCGCATGCCGCCGGCCGACTCGGGCGTGACCCTGCCCGACGATGAGCGTCTGCTGCTGCTGACGTGGCTGCGCTGCGGTCTGCCGATGTGAGCCGGTAACAGTCGACCGGCGCGGGCGTAAGGGAGGGTGCTCAACCCCGGCTGGAGCCCGCTTATGCGCTGGTCGCTCACCCCACTGCTCGCCCTCTCGTTCTCGCTCTGCGCCTGCCAGGCCCGTGGCCAGCCCGAGCCGCCCCAGGGGGACGCTCGGGCGCCGGCTTTTGCGGTCGTCGAGCTGTTCACCTCCGAAGGCTGCTCAAGCTGCCCGCCCGCCGATGCCACCGTCTCGCGGCTGATCGCCGAAGCGCGCGCCGCCGGGCAGCCGGTCATCGGGCTGGCATGGCATGTGGACTATTGGGATCGCCTGGGCTGGCCCGATCCCTTCTCATCGCCCGCGCATACCGCCCGCCAGGAAGCCTATGACAAGGTGCTGCCCCGTGGCATGTACACCCCGCAAGCGGTGGTCAATGGCCGGGTCGATGTCTCGGGTCTGCGCGGCGGCGCGCTGCGCGACGCGGTCAAGGGTGCGCTGGCGCAGCCGGGCACGGTGAAGCTGACGGCGCAAGCCACCCGTGAAGGCACGCGCTGGCGGGTGCGCTATGGCATCGAAGGCGCGCCGCCCGGTTGCTCGGTGCTGGCGGTGCTGACCGAAGATGGCTTGCAGATCGCGGTGCCGCGCGGCGAGAACGCCGGCCGCACGCTGCGGCATGATCAGGTGGTGCGCGCGTTTCGCCGCGTGCCCGTGCAAGCCAACGGCGAAGTCATCCTCGACGCGCCAAAGGGCCTGCGAACCGAGCAGGCCAGCGTGGTGGTGCTCGTCGAGCACGACGCCACCCGCGCCGTGCTCGCGGTGATGATGCCCGAGCCAGGGCGGATTTGAGCACCGCCGTCAGTCGTGGTCTTCCGCCGCGCCGGGCGTGGGTGGCGGCGCGCCGCTGCGGTGGGCGTCGGCGGCGCCGTGGATGTAGACCAGCTCGCCGCCCTTTTCGCCCGCGCGCAGTCCGAAGCCGATGATGACGATCGAGAGCAGCGCGGCGACGAGGCGGGCGGGCGCGACGAAGCTGCCGGCCACGGTGACCACAAGGCCGGCGACCGAGGCGTAGGCGAACAGCTCGGCCGCCTCTTCGTGCGCGTGAATCTTCGCCTTGGCGACGACCTTCTCCACCTTGTGCTCGTCGGCCTCGCCGGTCTGCATGGCGGCGAATGAGGTCGCGGTGACCATCGCTTGCAGTGCGACGCCGAGCCACCAGATGCGGGCCCGGTCGGGGCTCTTGCGCACGTAGAACCACAGCCAGAACAGCACGATGGGCAGGATCAGACCGATGCCCAGCGGCAGGTGCACCAGACCCGGGTGCAAGGGCAGTTCAGGGGTCATCGAGGTCTCCTTCGGCCGCAGGGCCGGGTGATGCGAGCCTCGCGGCGAGGCCCGAGTGGCGAACGGTTGGATGCCCGATGGCATGGATCAGGCGCGCGGGATCGCCGATGAGCACCACGCTGCGGCGGGCGCGGGTGACGCCGGTGTAGAGCAGCTCGCGGGTCGACAGGGGCAGGTCATCGGCGGGCAGCAGCAGGGCCACCGCGTCGTACTCCGAGCCTTGCGCCTTGTGCACCGTCATCGCGTAGGCGTGGCCCAGATGGGCGTCGAGGGTGTTCAACGGCCACGCCCGGTAGCCTTCGGCGTCAGCAAAGACCGCGGCTTTCTGCCGGCCGCGCTCGCCTTCGACCCAGAGCACGACGCCCTGATCGCCGTTGTACAGGCCGCGCTCGTAGTCGTTGTGCTGCATCAGCACCGGTTCGCCGACCACAAACGGCACGTCGGCCGGCAGGCGGGCGTCGCGGGCGGCGCGGGCGTGCAGGCGCTCGTTGGTCGGGTCGGCGCCGGCCTCGTAGCTGCGCGTCAGGCAGAGCAGGCGGGCGGCTTCGAGGTGGGCAAAGAGCGGGGCCAGCGCGGGCACCCGGGCGGCCTCGATTCGGCCGTCGCGGTGGGGCCAGACGCGGGCGCGGCGCTCGACGTGCTCGGCGCTGCCGCGCACGCGCTCGCGGTACCAGCGGTCGAAGAAGCGCCGCAGCGTGGCCGAATCGCCGGGCAGGTGCTCGACGCCAGCGAAGCGCAACGCGGCCACGTCGGGCATCGCGGCGACGAGCGGTTCG
>JAGQJJ010000995.1 GCA_020430675.1 Myxococcales bacterium | reverse complement strand
ATTGCGAGGCAGCGGCGGCCTGCCTCGACCAGATGGCGCAGAGCCTCGGGCTGCGGGTCGCGCGCTACCCCGACCCCGCGGCGCGCTACGCCGACCACCGCGTCTACGCCACCCCCGCCGCCACCGGACGCGCCCTGGCGCTCGTCGGCCACGTCGACACCGTCTTCCCGCGCGCGCTCGGCTTCCTCGACTTTCGCCGCGAGGGCGACCGCGCCCATGGCCCCGGCGTGCTCGACATGAAGTCGGGGCTCAGCGCCATCTTCTTTGCCCTCCAAGCCTTGCGCACCGTCGCCCCGCAGCACTTCGCCCGCCTCGCGCTGCGCGTCGTCGTCGTCACCGACGAAGAGGTCGGCTCGCCCAGCAGCCGGGCGCTGTTCACGGCGCTCGCCCCGCGCATCGACCGCGCGCTGGTCTTCGAGTCGGGCCGCGAGGGCGACCGCGTCGTCCTGCGCCGCAAGGGGTCCGGCGAGTTTCGCCTGCGCGTCACCGGCCGGGCCGCCCATTCCGGCTTGCGGCACGCCGAGGGGGTCAACGCCATCCACGCCCTGGCGCTGCTCATCCCGCGCGTCGAGACCCTGACCGACTACGCGCGCGGCGTCACGGTCAACGTCGGCCTCATCGAAGGCGGCACGGCGCGCAACACGGTGCCCGAGCAGGCGAGCTGCCTGATCGACGCGCGCTTCGAGCGCATCGCCGACGCCGAGACCCTGCAATCGGCGTTGCAGGCGCTGGCCGACGCGCCGCTGCCCGAGCGCCTCGCCGCCGCGCGCGTCACGCTGGAAGGCCGCGTCGCCCGCCAGCGGATGGAGGCAACCGACGCCGCCCGCACGCTGCTCGCCGCCTACACGGCCCACGCCGCCGCCGCCGGGCTCGGCGTGGGCGAAGCCCCGCTGCAAGGCGGCGGCAGCGACGCCAGCGTGCTCAGCGCCCTCGGCGTGCCGTGCCTCGACGGCCTCGGCCCGTTCGGCGAGCACTTCCACCGCACCGACGAGTGGTGCAGCCTCGACAGCCTGCGCCGCCGCACCCAGGCGCTGGCCACGTTCCTGGCCGAGCAGCCCACAAGCGGCGGGCGATCGCGCCCGGACCCGGGTTCCAAGGACCGGTGAACCGGCCCCAATCCATTTCCCATGCGGCGGGCGTGCGATAGTCTCTGCGCAAGCGCTCGGCGAGGCCTCGGCCGTGCCCGAGTCGGGCACGAGACCCCGAGGTCGCCGTGATCGCGCAACGCGCGGCGGCGGACCACCGCGCCGACGTCCGCACCGGCATCGGAGCCGCCATGCTCATCCCGCCGCAGATCTCCTATCCGGGTGTCTATATCGTCGAGGCCACCCCGACGCCCGGTGGCATCCCCGACCTTCCGACCAGCATCACCGCTTTTGTCGGGCGCGCGCTCATGGGGCCGACGGACGAACCGCTGCTCGTCCAGAGTTTGGGTGACTTCGAGACGCTGTACGGCGGGCTCTCGCCGCTGTGCCCGCTGAGCAGATCGGTGCGCCAGTTCTTCGACAATGGCGGGGCGCAGGCGCTCATCGCGCGGCTCTATGTCTCGTGGGATGAAGCCGAGGCGGTTCAGGCGGCGCTCGGGCATGGCCAGCCGGCGCTCTACCATCCGGTCGATGCCACGCATGACTTTGGCGCGACCGGCGAGACCTATCGGCCGCAGCCCGATGGCATCGCCCGCCTCGCGAGCGGCGCCATCAAGCTGCGCGCGGCGAACCCCGGGCGGTGGGGGGACAAGCTCTCGGTGACCTTCAACACCGATGGCATCAACGCCTCGACCGAACAGGCGCTCGGCGTCGCGAAGGGCACCCTGTTCAACCTGGTGGTGACCTGTGCGCCCGATGCCAACAAGCCGCGGACGGAGCGCTTCTCGAATATCACCCTCGATCCGACCGCGGGCGCGAGCCGCGTCGACCGCTTCCTTGAAGACAACTCCCTGTTCCTTCGCTGGGATGCCTTCGACGCCACCTCGGGTGATCCGATCCTGCCATCGGCGGCCGATTTGACCGCGGTGGTGAACGCGACGAAGACGACCCCGTTGACCGGCATCGGCGGCAGCGACGGCGGCTTCCTCGACCACCCCGCCTTCTTCGTTGGGCCCGGGGACGAGG
>JAGQJJ010000994.1 GCA_020430675.1 Myxococcales bacterium | reverse complement strand
GTCATTGTCGAGCCCGTCGCAGACCTCGGCGCCGGGCGCGTCGGGCTCGGCCTGACACGTGCGCTCGCCGTCCACACACAGCACATCGCCCGCGGCCTGACATTCGCCGACGCCGACGAGGCAGGGTTCGGGCGCGATGTCATCGATGACGCCATTGCAGTCGTTGTCAGCGCCGTCGCAGACCTCGGGCCCCGGCTCGCCGGCCGTGACGCTGCAGGTCGGACCGCCCGGGGCGCAGATGATCTCGCCCGCGGCCGCACAGGCGCCGACGCCGACCGCGCAAGGCGCGCCGAGGCCGTCGAGGTCGTCGACGCGGCCGTTGCAGTCATTGTCGACGCCATCGCAGATCTCGTCGGCGGGCTCGCCAGCGACCGCGTTGCAGGCCGGCCCGGCGGGCGTGCAGACGACCTCGCCGACCGCGGCGCAGGCGCCCTGACCGGCGGCACAGGGCTCGCCGACGCCCTCGACATCGTCCACGGTGCCATTGCAGTCGTTGTCGAGGCCATCACAGATCTCGACCCCGGGCAGCACTTCGTCGAGGCAGGCGCTGAAGTTGCCGTCTTCGCAGCGCTCTTCACCGGCCGTGCAGACGCCGATGCCAACGGTCGCCCCCCCGCCGCATGCCCGCGGTGCCACGCCTTCATCAACCTGGCCGTCGCAGTCATCATCGAGGCCGTTGCAGGCTTCATCGCCCGCGGGCAAGACCTCGCCGATGCAGTCGGCGAAGGCGCCCGCGGTGCAGGTCGACACGCCGCGGGCGCAGATGCCCACATTGGCGGTCTGGGGCGGGCCGTTGTAGCAGGTGGTGGTCAGCGGGCTGCCGCCGAACTCTTCGTCGGCGATGCCATCGCAGTCATCGTCGACGCCGTTGCAGCTCTCGTTGGTCGGCGTGCAAATGGTCGCGTCGGCGGCGGCGTCGGCTTCGACCACCACATCGGGTGGGTCGACCACCGCCAGGTCGACTGCGGCATCGGTGGCCGGGGCGCGGTCCAACTGCACGAGGCCATCGCCTTCGGGCGAGGTGAAGGTACACACGCCCCCGATGCAGAGCGGCCGGTCGGCCGGGCAGTCGGCGGCGGACCCACATTCGGCCGACAGATCGGGCAGGCAGCCGGCGACCGTCGCCACCAGGCAAACCCACATCCCCCACACAGCGCGAAGCATCGGCCTCTCCTCCCACCAGCGGCGACGTCATCTTAGAGCCGGCGCGGGGTTGAATCCACCGGCCCCAGCCCTTCAACGACACGGCGGGCGGCATGCGCTCGCGATTGGCCTGCACGTCGCTTTTTCGCTTGACGAACGAACGTTCGATTCACAAGATGCCGCTGAATCGAACGTTCGTTTGAGGCGCCGATGGCCCGCTCAAGACTGACCGACCTGGCCCTGGCAATGACCGCGCTCACCAGCGCGTGCAATCCCCTCCACGACGCGCGACGGCCCGACGCGGTGACCCCCACGGTGACCGCGCCCGAGCGGTTCACGGGCGCCAGCGGCGGCGTCGCTGCACCCGATCGCTGGTGGACGTCGTTCGGCGACGCCGAGCTGAACGCGCACATCGATCGCCTGCTCGCCGGCAGCCTCGATCTGCGCCAGGCATGGGCGCGGTTGCGCCAGGCCAACGCCGTCGCCGAGCAGGCGGGCGCCGCGCGGCTGCCCAGCCTCGATGCCACCGCCTCGATGTCGCGCAGCCAGTCGCGCGAGCTGCTCCAAGACAGCAGCGGCGCCACCGCAGGGCCCCCGGGGGTGCCCGCGGCCTTCGGGGGCACGCCCACCGGCACCGTGACGACCGATACCATCGGGCTCTCGCTGGCCGCGAGCTACGAGGTCGACCTTTGGGGCCGTGTGTCGGGCACCGCGCGGGCCGCCGCCTACGAGGCCGAAGCCGCCGAGCTCGACGTCGAAGCCACGGCCATGACCCTCGCCGCCCAGGTGGCCGAGCTGTGGTTCCTGCTCGCTGAGGTGACCGAGACCGAGCGCTTGCTGCGCGCGCAGCTTGAGACCAATGAAACGCTGCTCGACCTGCAGCGCTTCCGGTTCGGCAACGGCCTCGCGACCGCCCTCGACGTGTTGCAGCAAGAGCAGCAGACCCTGGCCACGAAGCGGCAGCTGCCGC
>JAGQJJ010000993.1 GCA_020430675.1 Myxococcales bacterium | reverse complement strand
CCGGATCGGCGCCAGCGGGGCGCGCCACTCGGGCGAATCGCCCTCGCGCCGGGCGGCTCGGGATTGCGCCATGCGCCGCATCGTCGGCGTGCCGGGCCGCACCACGCGCTCGGGCGGGCCCGCAAAGCAGAGTTGCAGGGGGCGCGCGCCGTTATTGAAGGGCACGCTCGCGCAGGGACCGATGAGATGCACCTCGCTGGTCGGGCAGGCCGCGCTGGCGAGCCAATCCATCGCCAGGAACCGGGATCCGAAGGTCGGGCAGACATGCGGCCCGGTGGTGAGCGTGCGCCAGCGCCGCCAGCCGTCCAGGGCGGCCCGACGCATGGCATCGTGGGTCACCTCAGCCAGCGCCTCATCCAGCAGGCATGTCAGCAGGCCATCCTGAGGCTCTGCGGGCGCGCGACGCCAGAGGCGGTCGGGCGCCACGGCCACCCGGGACAACCACCCTCCGGGCGGTGGCGGCTGCTTCATGACGCGGACCCTTCCGCCGTGGGGCCGCGTCGCGTATCGACCATCACCCCCCCGGCCTTCAGCTCGATGCGGTGGTCCGCCCGGTCGAAGTAGCGGTCGTCATGACTGACGGCGATGACCATGCGCCCCGCCGCGAGCAGCTCGGGCAGGAGCGTGTCGTGGTAGAAGCGGGTCGTCTCGGGGTCCTGGTTGGCGGTCCACTCGTCGAAGATGCAGACCGGTCGATCCTCGAGCAGCGCGACCACCAACGCCAGGCGCATGCGCTGACCGCTCGACAGCTTCAGCGGACCGAACGCGCCGTCGTCGTATGAGACCGCGCCGCGCAGGCCGAGCCGCGCGAGCAGCGTATCGACCTGCGCCTTGGGAGCGTCGATGCCATAGAGCCGATCGAAGAGGTGCTGTTCGCCGAGCACGACCGAAAACAGCCCCCGATACTGCGCCTGGCTTGATTTTTTGACCAATTGGTCATCCACCATGAGCCGCCCGTGTCCGGGATAGAGACCGCAGAGCATCTTCATCAGCGTCGTCTTGCCCGAGCCGTTCGGCCCGGTGATCATCGTCAACTCGCCGGCCCGCAACGTCAGATCGAGCGGCCCAACGCGGAAGCCCGCCCGGCCCGCGTCGGCCTCGTACTCGAAGTCGAGCTGCTTGAACCGCAGCCTCTGCGCCGCCCCCCCAGGCTCTCCCGGCGCCTCGCGGGGCGCGTCGGCGAGCCGATCGAGCACCTCGACCACCGAACGCGCCGTGACCTCGGCCTGCCCAAGCGCCGGGATGGCCTGAATGAGCCCATAGATCGACCCGAGCGAGAGCGAAGCGAGCAGCACCACCTCATAGGCCAGATCGGGCGCCAGCCCCAGGGTCGATCGGGGCGCAAAGAGCGGGATGCCCAGGCCGATGCCATAGAACAGAAGGTTGGCCGATGACATCGAGGCATCCTTGTAGGCCTCGGCCTCAACGCGGCCGTCGGTGGTCACCCGGTCGAGGCGGTGCACCTCGGCGACCAGCTCGGCGGCGGCGGTCTGATCGAGCTTGACCTGCTTGAAGCCGGCGAGCAGGTCTTCGATGGCGCCGTGCAGCCGCCGGCCCTGCGCCGACAACGCCCGCCGGGTCTGGCGCAGCGCGCGGATGCGCGGCAACAGCCGGAAGCCGATCGCGCCGATGGCCACCAGCCAGATGAGCATCGCTTTGGTCGACAACACGGCGAGCAACAGGGTCACGCTGATGACAACCGCCCCGTGTTGGATGATCGAGACCTGGGGCGTGACCGCCATCGTGAGGTAGACCAGATCGCCGAACAGTCGGCCGTGCAGCCCCTGCAGGCGCTCGACGACCCGCAACGGCGCACCGGCCAGACCGTCGGCCAGCTCATCGCGCAGGCCCTGCTGCACCCGCTCGAACAGCCCGACCGCCGCGCGGCTCGCCCAGCGATTGCAGTGCAACATCACCGCCAGCCCACCCAGAAAGCCGAGCCCCACAAAAACCGAGCCGCCCAGCCCCAGCGCGCGACCGTTGGTGACCACCGCCACCAACAGCGCCCCGAGCGCGCCGCCGAGCGCCGCCACCGCGATCGGTCGGGACAGGTCGCCCACGCGATAGCGCCGCAGCAGACCGAGCAGCACCGACCCCCCCGCCGGCCGCGCTTCG
>JAGQJJ010000992.1 GCA_020430675.1 Myxococcales bacterium | reverse complement strand
TCGCCGCCGGCGAGCTGCAGCGCCATGTCACCGGGGCTGTGCACCTTGACGCCGGCCGCCAGCCCGGCGACCGCGGCGGCGCGGTCGATGTCGACCGTGAGCCCGGCGGCCTTCAAGCGGTCGAGCAGGCGGTGGAATGCGGGCACGAAGACGACCTGCGCCGGCGACTCGCAGCGACGCAACTGCGCCCGGCCGCCCAGATCGTGCTCGCAGAGGTGGCTCCACCACGCGAGCAGTGCGCCGCGCGCCGGATCGTCGGTGAAGCGTGCATATCGAGTCATCAGCGGGCCTTTCGAGCCGAGGTGGATGGCTTCTTCTGCTTCTTGGCGGGCTCCGGCAGCCGCAGGAGCTTGCGGGTCTTCTTGCCGTACAGGTGCTGGCCCAGCGCGCGCCGGGCGTCGACGACGGCCCGCGGCGCGACGTGGATGCGCTGGTCGATGTCGACCCAGGTATCGAAGAGTCGGAGCGTCACTCGGGTGAGGACGGGATGCCATCTACGCACGACGTCGGTGCCATCGTCCCCCCGGGCGAGCGCGTCGCGCAGGGCGCGGGCGGTGTCATAGAACGCCGCACCGGTCCTGGCCCAGCGCGCGCCGGCCGTGGCATCTCCGAGCGTCTTGCCCCGGGGCGAGCCCCGCCCGCCGAGGGCTTCGAGCACGGATTGGCCGAGCACGCTGCCCAGGTACTTCGTGGCTTCGACGATCTCGGTGAGGCCGAGCCGGAAGGCATCCCGGTGCTCGGGCTCGATGTGGATCAATGGCATGTCGGCCCGGTACCAGCAGCGGGCCTTCATGTTGTCCATGTCATAGCCGAACGCCGCCACTCGCATCTCGGCGCGCGTGCGGCGGCGCTTGGTCTCGAAGAGCGCGGCGATCACATCCGCCGGCTCGCTGTTCTCACCGCCGACGACCAGCGCCGGCCAGTCGCGCCAGAGCAGGCCGCCCTGGCTCATCGTGCGGTTGATGCGCTCGCCCTTCTTGTTCATCACGGCGGGCGTCAGCGGGTGGCGCCACGGGCCGGTGTAGTTGATGCCCCATGGGATGGTGGCATACTGCGACGCGCACTGTTCATCGAGCGTGCCATCGATATCACACGGCGCATCACATGGCTCGAAGGCGAGCCGGATGCGGCGCGGGGTCGACCAGTACACATGCGCCGGGTGCATATCGACGGGCAGCGTCTCGCTGCCGCCGGCCTTCTCGCTGGTCCGGGTCGGCGCCAGCCATGGGAAGATGTCTACCGGGGACGTGCGCTCGGGCGCGCCATAGCGATCGGAGACGAAGCGATCGGATGGCAGCACGTTGAGCCAGCATGTCTCCCACAGCGAGCCCTCTTCGCCGGCGAGCAGCATCGTCGTCAGCGGCCCACCGCCCCGCAGCCCGGTGCGATGCCCGGCGCCGCCGCTCGGCGCGTTGATCTGGAGCGTGAACAGCGCCAGCGCCGCCGAAGCCCGACTCATCCGGGCGACGGTGTCGCCGCGCACGAACGTGTCTGCGTTGTTCTTCAGCGTATTCTCGCCCGGCGCGTCGATGAGCAACTGCCGGATCTCGGTCGCGCTCGTCGACGCCGGATCCAGCTCGAGGTCCTGCATGAAGCGCGGGCCGTCGCCCGCCAGTTCGAAGGCCGCCCGGTGCGCCTCGAACGCGGCGTCCAGCTCGGCCGGCGTCGGCGGCGCATCGAACCGCGCGGCCCACTCGCGGTCGTCGCGGGGCGCAAACGCCGTCTGCAACAGCCCGACGAGGAACTGCAATACCGCGCCGTCGAAGTCGGGCCGGGGCGCGCCGGGTCGGACGATGGGATCGTCGGCGAGCCCGGCGGTCAGCTCGGCGGGGCGGATCGACTCGCGCCGGCCGCTGCGCCGCTCCACGGGGAGCCAGGGGTCGGTCAGCAGGTTCATGCGTCTCCCGATTCGCGGGCGAAGCCGAGGCCCGTCCGGGGGTGGTAGATCAATCGCATCGAGCGCCCGCGGCCATCGAGCGCCTCGGCGTGGCCGACGCCGTCGGCGTCCACGCGCAGCGGCACCACGCAGACGTACTTGCCCTTGTCCGGCATGCCCGCCCGCGCCATCTCGGCGTGCCGCGCGGCGCCCGGGGCCTCGCCCGAGACCCGCGCCGCG
>JAGQJJ010000991.1 GCA_020430675.1 Myxococcales bacterium | reverse complement strand
TGGCCAACCTCGACCGCGAGCAGGAAATCCTGATGCGCCTCGCCGACATGGTGATCGACGTCTGGGCGTCCGACAGCGTGCTGTGCCGCGTCGAGCAGCTCGTCGCCGCCAACGGCGCCGAGAAGACGGCGCCGCAGCAGGCGATCGCGCAGGTCGTCTCGACCGAGAGCTATCGTCGGGTGACCGAAACGGCGCGGGATCTGGCCGGTCACATCGCAAGCAACCCTGCGGGCATGATCCGCGGCGTCGGCCTGCTGGCGCCCTATGTGCCGGTCGATCTGATCACGGCGCGGCGCACCATCGCCGATCATCTGGCGACGGCGGGTCGCTACCGGTTCTGAGCAGCTTCGGCGCGACCGCGGGGCGCAGAGCGACGGCTGCCCTGCCCCGGCAGATGCCTGCGGCCTCGAGGCCAAGATGGGCCTCCAAGGGTCGGCGGCCATCGAAAATGATCGGCTGAATCAGGCATTTACGTTCGCACGCCCAACCGGCCCGATCGAGCCTCGCCCAGCGACGCCCACGCCGGCCAGCCTCCGGCGTTTCCCGCAGCCCGCCAAGCTCGAACGCTCGCCAAAATCTGCTATCGTCTGGCCCGAGCCGGGGGCTGCGCGCAGCTTCGCCCGGTGGGGGGTGTCCGGCATGACGATGCCGATTCAGTGCTGCTACCGCGGCTGCCAGCTCACCGTCTGGTCGGTCGGCCCATCCGGCCTTGAGGTCGATTGCAGCAGCGGGACCTGCATGAGCTGCCGCCGAGTGGCGCTCTGCCTTCAGCACTTCGAAACGCTGTTTGCGCAAGCGAACCACCTGCGGTGCCCCAACTGCGGCCATATGCAGTGGTTTGTCAGCCTCTTCGAGCCCACCCGCATCAGCGAACGACTCGCGCGGTCGGTCCGCGAACGCGGCGGCCGCATCGAACAGCGCAGCGCGAGCGCGCCGGCCTCAGTGACCGCCAACAAGGTGCCGACCAGCACAATGGGTGACTCGGGCACGATCACACCGCCCGCGGTGCGTCCCTGGCGCTGGCTGACGCGCAGCGCGCTGCCCGATGGCACCCGCTCGATCGCGGACGGCGTCTGGGCGCGGTCGGCGGCCGGTCAGACGTGGCTCATCGTTGATGGCAAGCCGATGGACGATGCCATCCCCGGAGAAGTGCTGCACGCGGCGCGAGCGCCCGGCACTGCGGGGGTCATCGTCTTGCAGATCGCGGCCCACGCACAGGCCGAAAGCCGCTTCATCTGGCTCGATGTCAGCGGTCAGCGTGGCGCGGTGCATCCGTCTGCGGGCCGCCGTCTTGCGCGCCCCACGTTTGTGGATCGCAATCGCTTTGCCTATCTCGCGCGCGGCGCGGATGGCACCGCCGAGATGCGCGAGACGACGGTCGAAGGCAATCGGACCCGCACCCGGCGCATTGTTGCGCTGGGCGCCATCGACGACGATCCGTTGCCCCCGGCGGTCTTTCAGAACCGCGAAGCCGTGGTGGTCTTCGTGCACGACGACGCCGCCACCTGGCGACCGACGCGCGTTCGGCTCGCCGACGGCCGGCATGGGCCGATCGACGCGCCCCAAGGCAAGCCCCGCGTCCTGGCCGCGGCCCCGCGCGGCTCGATCGCGGCCTGGATTACCAGCGACGGCGAGGTTCGCTGTGCCGGTCCGGGCATCGTTCCGCGGGTGCTGGGCCACACCGAACGTGACGTGCTCGCCTGCGCCGATGACGGCTCGCTCGTCGCCTGGATGGTGCGCGACCACCTGGCAGTCGCCGATCCACGCACCGGCGAGATCAACATGCGCAACGTGCCGGACGATATCATCTCACTGCACTGGGCAGCCTGAGCGCGGCCTCGCGGGCCTCGCCACCTGGGTCCGAGCGCCTGCGAAGCCCTGTCATGTGGCGGGCTCCACCCTCCGCGACGGTACGTCAACGAAGCCTGCGTCCAGGCGCGGCCTTCCGCCTGCCAGCCCCCGGGGCAGTGCCCGGCGCGAGCCGGGCGAGGCGCCGTCAGCGGCAAGGCGCGAGCCCGAAGGCGAAGCAGCGCTACGCCGGGTGGCGCGCAACGTAGCCGATGGCGGCGCATCGACCCGCGCAGCAGGGACTTTCCCCTGGGGCTGCCAGACACCCAC
>JAGQJJ010000990.1 GCA_020430675.1 Myxococcales bacterium | reverse complement strand
TACTCGATGGTCTTGCCCTCTTCGTAGCCCATGCGCGCCAGCTCGGCTTTGAGGCTGGTCGTGACTTCGACGAGGGAGGGGTCGCTCAGCAGGTTGGCGATGGCCACCAGCTTGGGCTTCGCCGGCGCCGGCGCCTCAGCGGCGGGCGCCTTCGGCGCGTCGGACGGGGCAGGGGATTCGGTGGGCTTGCAGCCGGTGAAGGCGAGCAGCAGCAGGACGGGCGCGAAGCGCAGGGCACGGCGGGCGAGCATGGGCGTTCCTCCAGGCGACGCGCGGTACCGTGGCACGGGCCATGACCGACGTCAACGCCGCGATCGCCCGGCGCGGATCACTCGCCCATCAGGCCGCAGCCCACCATCTGCGCGTCGCAGCGGCCGCTGTCGAGCACCGGGTCGAGGCAGTCGGTGACCGCGGCGTACTTGTCGCCGCATTCATCGCGCAGGCAGGCGCTGGTGTCGCCGTTGAGAATGGCCGAGTTGATCATGCAGGTCTCGAGGCACGGGTCGTTGCGCACCTCGTTGAGCGCGCCCAGGCAGACCGCGCCGCCGCAACCGATGATGCTCTGCAGCAGGCAGCCCTTGCAGGTGACCGGCATCGGGCAGCCGATGAGGCAATCGCTGGTCGAGCGGCCTTCGGCGGCGCATTCCGCCAGGCACTGCTCGCCCATGGCGCAGCTCAGCGTCTGAGGCGGGGTGTAGGGCGTCAGGATCGACATGTAGAGCATGCACATCTCATCGTAGGTGCCTTCGCCCCAGGTGACATCGACCGACTCGCGCTGCACGCCGTCGACGTAGGCCTGGTTCGCCTGCGAGTTGTCATACTCGCACTCGATGGTGAGCGCTTCGCCGGGCTGCACGACGACCAGCTCGTCACGCGGAAACAAGTAGCTCTGCTGCCAGTTGAAGTCCCACGCCGGGATGTCGAACAGGCACTCTTCGGTGCCATCGGCGCGCAGCACGGTCGAGCGGAAGCGATTGCCCAGCAGGTGCATATGCGCCGAGACCGAGCCCAGGGTGATGGGGTCGTTGGTGTAGTTGCGATACACGCGACGATTGACCGCGGCCGGGTCGTTGGCGGGGATCTCCAACTCGTGCACCACGATGGGGCGCGTATTGAGCAGCCACTGCGGGGTCTCGTCGGTCAGGCGCATCGCAAACTCGGTGGCGTCGGGCTGGGTCTCGTTGCCGACCAGGTTGTAGTGCACCTGCATCACGATGCGGCTGCCGGCGGCGATGCGGATCGCGGTGCCTTCTTCGAGGATCTGCGGCTCGTTGCCCGGCACCCACGCGCCGAGCTGGGTGGGGAAGCCCGAGCTGCCCATGCTGTCCTGCAGGCTGCCCGAGCCGGTGTTCGGGAACGGACCGCCGAAGCAGGTGTAGCCGTTGCCTTCTTCGGCCGCGTCCGCTTCGTACAGGCGGTCGAGGCCCTCGGGCGCGATGGCATAGACCAGCACATGATGCACCAGCGCGCCGGCGTCGGGCCGCACCTGGCTCGCGGTCAGGAAGGTGTCGGTCGGGAACTCGGTGTCGAGGATGAAGCAGCGGTAGTCATCATTGAGCGCCTCGGTCGGGGTGTAGGCCTCGGTCGGCCGCGCGATGGTGGTGGGCTCGAAGGTGCGCCGCTCGGGGCGCGCGTCGGGCGCGGCGTTGGCCGGATCGCCCTCGGGCTTGCCGCCGTCGACCCAGCGGCGCAGCAGCTCGACCTCTTCGGCGGGCATCAGGCGCTCGTTGCGGAAGGGGCGACAGTCGGGGTCGGGCATCCAGGGCGGCATGCGGCCGGCTTCGATCGACGCCAGCGCCGCCGGGGCCATGGCGCTCACGGTCTCAAGGCTGTCGAGGCGGAACGGCGCGGCGCCGCCTTCCGAGTGGCACGAGACACAGCGGCGCTCGAAGACGGGCTTCAGGTCGGCATACCAGGTGGGCGCCGACTCGGCGGCGACCTCGGCGTCGAGAGCGGTGGCATCGGCGGCTTCGTCGCAGGCGGCGAGCGCAAAGAGCGAGAAGGCGACGGCGAGCGCAAGGAGGGCATCGCGCGGGATGCGCAGCGCGGGATGGGTCATGACAAACCTCGGTGACGGTGACTGTGGGGCCAAAACCCATCAACGCCGCCCGGGTTGCGGT
>JAGQJJ010000989.1 GCA_020430675.1 Myxococcales bacterium | reverse complement strand
CCCTCGGGATCGATCACCGCGATGCCCTCCAGCCGGCGTTCGATCACCAGGCCGATGCGGGCGAGCTGCTCGGTCACGCGCCGCAGGCTTCGCAGCAGCCAATCGTGCTCGTCTTGGGCCAGCGTATCGAAGTAGACCACCGGCTCATCGAGCAGCCGCCGATAGACCCGCCGCCCCCGCGCCAGGCGTTGCATGTCGTCGGTCTCGATCGCTTCGCCTTCGGCCAGCTCGGCCGGGCTCGCCAGCGCTGACGGCGAACGGGGCGCCGCGAGCAGCAGCGCCAGCACGCGATCGTCCACGTCGTAGAGCGCGTCGCTGCCCCGCTCGGTCTGCAAGTAGCGCGTCTCGCCCGCGCCCGCCGGATCGCGGCCGCGCAGCACGCCCACCCCGTCGACCAGCCAGCGCACCACATGCACGAAGGCACGCCGTTCGCCGATCTGGGTGGCATCATAGTCTTCGATCGTGGGCTCGGCCCGGGTCGCCTCTGCGAGCTGCTCGGCCAGCCAGCGCAGCGTGGTCTGCCGGCCCGCGCGGTCCAGCTCGGCGAGCAGCAGGCAGGCGATGGCATAATGCCTTCTTGTGAACTCCGGTACCGGTGACCGGGTGGCATCGGAGCGGTCGGTGATCTTGAGCACGCGGATCAACCCCGAAGGCCGATCGTGCACCACTGACCAGCCGGTGGTCTGCGCGAACCAGGCCTCGACCGGGGCGAGATTGCGCCGCACGCGCTCATAGGCGTCGGGCGCAGCCGCCCGGCGGAGCAGCGGTGAAGCCAACAGCGTGCGCACCGACGCGCGCAGATCCGCCTCGGCCGCGTTCATCCGGCCAGTGCCTTGACGATGAACTCGGCGTCCACCGGCAGCCCGAAACGGCCCGCCTCGGTGACGACGGTGACCGGCGCGCTGCCCGCGACGGGGCGCCAGCGCATGGCAAAGCGCCCGTCCTCGGAACGGCCTTCGCGCCAGCCCTCGGCGTTGGCGGGCGCGTCCAGCGCGGCGCCGAGCAGCTCGCAAAACAGCGCAAACGCGCTGGCTTCAAGGCAGCCGAGCGTCGATGCCTTGCGCGGCCCCGAGGGATCGCCGAGGGCCCGCAGCGCCGCCTGGCGATCGGCCCGCGCTTGGGCTTGCACCGCGCGCAGCCAGTCGTGCCGCTCGCTGAGATCGATGACATGGCCACAACGCCCGGCGGCCGATCGCTGCCCGCGGCGGCGCAGGTAGACGGGCACCGAGACGGGCTGTGCGTGCCACCACGATGTCTTCGGCGATGCCAGCTCGTCGTCGTCTTCGGCCAGGTGGAAGTGCCGCGCCGGATGCAGCCCGAAGGCACGGGCAAACAAGGCATGCGCCGCCGAGTCATCGTCGCAGTCGGCAAACCACCGCGCGAGCTGTCGGAAGTCGGCGGCACGGTCCACCCGCCGCGTCACCCGATTGCGCAGTCGGTGCAGGGTGTGCACCAACTCGCTCACCGACTGCTCGGCGACGCGCATCAGCGCGCGCTCGGTCGAGTCCCCGTCCGTGGGCGCGAACCAGGCCTGTACGCCCGCCCAGCGCGCGCGCTGATCGGCGACGAAGGCATCGCCAGCGGCGCCCTCGTCGCTCAGATCGGGCGGCAGATCGCTCGACGCCCGCGCCACGGCCAACAAGGCATCGAGTCGGGGTGTCAGCAGGGCGACCTTGCGTCGAATGGGATCCGCCAGTCGGCTGAGCCGACCGACGAAGCTCTGCAGATAGGCCACCAGCGCTTGTTTGCGGCGGGCGAAGACCTCCGCGTCGAAGGCCCCGGCGCCCAGACGGGCCTGCAACTCGCCGATGAAGCGCGAAGCTTCGGTGGTCAGGCTGTCGAATGCCATGTGCAGTGAGTCGAGCGCGCGCTTCACCACGTCGGGCTCGGCGGTCGTTGGCGCCAGCGCGGCGAGTTGATCGAGCGCCTCGACGATCTTGTCGAGCATCGTGCCCTGCAACGCCCCGGTGCGCGTGGCCGCCTGCTCGACCAGCCGCACCGCCGCGTCGGCCGCCTCACCGGCGGGCGTCATGCGATAGATCAGGCGGCGCCGGTAATACTCGTCGAGCCGATCGACCGCGCTTTCGTCATGCATCGCCGCGAGGTTGCCCCACTGACACA
>JAGQJJ010000988.1 GCA_020430675.1 Myxococcales bacterium | reverse complement strand
ATCGTCAACGCGGTCGCCGCCTATACCCGCTGGCCGCAAGGGCTCATCCTGGTCGACTTTGGCACCGCGACCACCTTCGACGTGGTCACGCCCGCCGGCGAATACCTCGGCGGCGCCATCTGCCCCGGCATCGCCATCAGCAGCCAGGCCCTCTTCGTGCACGCCGCCCGCCTGCCCCGCGTTGAGTTCGCCCGCCCGGCGGCGGTGATCGGCCGCAATACGGTGGCCTCCATCCAATCGGGGCTGGTCTTCGGCTACGTCGGCCTCGTCGAAGGCCTCGTCGGCCGCATGCGCGCCGAGCTGCCCTTCGAATGTCTGGTCATCGGCACCGGCGGCCAGGCCGGCCAGATCGCCGACGAGACGCCGGTCATCGACCACGTCGACGAGCTGCTCACGCTCGACGGCCTGCGCATCCTCTACGCCCGCAACGCCGGTTGAGGTAGGCTGGTCGGGTCGACCCCGCCTAGGAGCCCCCCGTGGCGCTGCCCGCAGATCGCACCATCCCGCCCGAAAAGTTCCCCGAGAACGTCCGCCGCTTCGTGGCCCCCGACTCGCCCCAACCGCTGCGCCAGATGCTGGCCCGCGGGCTGGTGCCAATGAAGCCGCTGGTGCAGGTCTGCGCGCTCTACCAGCTCGCCGTGAGCGACCCGGGCGAGCTGGGCCGCACCGCCACGCAATCGGTTCGCGCCATGCCGCCGGCCGCGCTCAAGCAGATCGCCGCCGAGCGCCTGCTGCCGGTGGTGCTCGACTGGCTGGCCGAGACCTTCGTCGACAGCCGCGAGATCGTGCAGACGGTGGTGCTCAACCAGACCACCGACGTCGACACCCTCATCCGGGTCGCCCAGAGCACGCAGGACGGGCGCCTGCTCGAGATGCTGGCCGCCAACGAAGCCAAGCTGCTGCAATCGCCGCCGCTGATCGAGGCGCTGTACTTCAACCGCCAGATGCGCCAGTCGACGATCGACCGCGTGCTCGACCTGGCGGCGCGCAATCAGCTCAAGCTGCCCAAGATCCCGACCTATCAAGAGGTCGTCGCCGCCATCGCCGGCACGGCGCCGAAGACCGAAGAAGAGGCCGCCGCCGCCGACGCGCGTTTTGCGGCGGCGCAGGCCGCGCTCAACGAGCTGACGGGCAAAGCCGACGAGGCGCAGATCGAAGAGATCATCGCCGCCTACACCGCCGAGGCCGAGGCCGAGGGCGCGGACGTCGAAGAAGAAGCCGACGAAGGCCCGCGCCGCAGCAAGTCGGCTGCGGGGCGCATTCGCGACATGAACGTCGCCGAGAAGGTGCGCCTGGCCATGCTCGGCACCGCCACCGAGCGCGCCATCCTCGTGCGCGACACCAACAAGATCGTGGCCCGCGCCGTCATCCGCAGCCCGGGCATCACCGACACCGAAGCGATCGCCTACGCCAAAGACAAGTCGATGCTCGACGAGGTGATCCACTACATCGCGCAGAACAAGAAGTGGACGCGCCATTACCAGATCAAGCTGAATCTGGTGATGAACCCGAAGACGCCCACCAGCGAGGCGCTTCGCTTCATGACCCACCTGCGCATCAACGATCTGCGCGCGGTCGCCCGCAGCAAGGGCGTGCCGGGGCCGGTCTCGAAGGCGGCCAAGCAGATGGTCAAGGCTCGGATGAAGTGACATGGACGACAACGATCCGATCGTGGTGCTCAACCGCGCGGCGACGGCGCCCGAAGGCGGCTGGCATGTCTTCCCGATGCAGGCCGGCTCGGTGCTCATTTGGGTGGTCAAGCGATTCTTGTGGAGCCTGCTTCTGACGGTGCTCGTCGCCCTCGGCGTGGTGGCGCTGGAGTTCGTGGCCATCGACGACCCTCGCCTGCCGCTGATGCTTCTCGGCGCGCTCGGGGTCTGGGTCCTGCTTTTGTGCAGCGGGCCGCTGCGCGTGCTGTTCGGCGGCCGGCACAACCTGCTGGTCATCACGCCCGAGCTCGTCGTCTGGCGCCTCGGCTCGCATGTGGTGTCGTTGCCGCTCGCCGAGGTCAAAGCCATCCGCGAGCACATGACCACTGGCCGCGGTTACAGCTACTCTTTTTTTTAATGTTACGGCGACCACCGAGAGCCGCTCATCGAGCACAAGCACTTCGGCGCGCCGTTTG
>JAGQJJ010000987.1 GCA_020430675.1 Myxococcales bacterium | reverse complement strand
TCGCGCTCGCCGGCCGCGAGCCCGACGCCGAGCCGGGCGCGGAAGAGGGCTACTTCTTCGACGGCTCGACGGCCGAAGGGCTGCGGCTGGCGCTCAACCGCGTGACCACGCAGGCGCTCGCCGGCCGGGTGACGCGCAGCAAGCCGCTGGTCGTGGCGCCGAGCCCGGGCGATGACTTCGGCGACGGCCCGACGGTCCGACAGGTGCGCGTGGCGTCCTATACCGACGTGCTCGGCGGCGACGATGCCGGCCGCTACGGACGCATCACCGCGGTCGAGTACGGTTGCTCGCCGGGCCAGGGTGGCGACGGCCGCGAGCGCCTGCAAGCCCAGAGCGTGACCTTCTTCAGCGAAGAGCTGGCCGACCTCGACAATCGCGCCGCGCTCGGCCGCAACCCGCTCGATCCCGACGGCGGTCTGGTGCTCGGCGAGGGCGCCGGCGGCGGGGCGCTGTTCAACGAAGATGGCGAGTTCATCGGGCAGCCGGGCTTTGACGAAGACGCCTTCCGCGAGCTGGTCGACGCCCCGCGAGGTGAAGGCGGCGACGGCGGCGACGCGCTCGACGACGTGGCCAACGCGCTCGGCGGCTTCTTCGGCGGACGCGGGCTCGTCGAGGATCCGGGCGGCAACCGCGTGCGGGGCAGCCGGCAGCTTGGCGAGATCTTTGACGGCGACCTGATCGCGATCTCGCCGCCCGCGCTGGGCTTGACCAACGCGGCCTATGTGGCCTTCGCCCGCGATCGCGCCCGGCGCCCGACCCTGATCGCCGCCGGCGCCCGCGACGGGCAGGTGCACTTCTTCCGGCTCGACAACGGGCTCGAGGTCTTCACCTTCGTGCCCCGCCTGTCGTGGCGCGATCTGCGCCAGGGCGTCGACAACCCCGGCGTGGGCGCGCTCAACGCCGACGGGCCGCTCAGCGCGGTCGAGCTGGCCGAGTGCCGCAGCTTGGGCGATGGCCGCGAGGGCTGCCCGCCCGAAGACGGCGACGTGCAGTACCGCACCATGGTCGTCGGCGGCCTGGGCGCCGGCGGGCCCAACGTGTTCGGCATCGACCTGACCAACGCCACCGACGCCATCGCGCGCGCCGAGAACGAGGTGGTCGACGCCGACGACTTCCGCGCCTGGGATCTGGTCAACGCGCCCATCCTCAACAACAACCCGCAGTTCCGCGACACGACGCACCAGGAGCCGGGGCTCGGCGTCGCCGTGTCGCGGCCGATCGCGACCCATGTGCGCGTCAACGACGAGATTCGCGGCGCGATCATCGTCGGCTGCGGCGACGACCTCGACCCCGACAACGCGCGGCAAGATGACATCAATGGCACCGGCCGCTGCGTGCTGGTGCTCGACGCCACCACCGGTGAGACGCTGCGCCGCTTTGACCAGGCCGATGGTGTGGCCGACGGCGACCGGATGGCCTACCCGATGATCGGCGCGCCCGCGGTCTGGCCCGAGGGCGGCATCTCGGCCGCCGAGCGGGCCTATATCGGCGATGCGTTCGGCCGCCTGTGGCGGTTGGACCTGCGCTCGATCGACCCCGATGAGTGGGAGATCGCCGTCGCATGGCCGCCCGATGACGACGATGAAGCCGGCGGCTACGTGCCCGGCCGCCCGGTGGTCGACCGCCCCAGCCTGGCGCTGCGTGACGATGGCCGGCTCGCGATCCTGTACGGCACCGGCGACGTGCCACCCGACCCCAACGGCCAGCGCCCCAACGTGCGCAGCTTTGTGGTCAGCATGACCGACGAGCTGGTGGTTCAGCCCAATAGCACCCTCCAGTTCAGCGCCAGCCGCAACTGGGTCATGCCGCTGCGCAGCCGCGAGTTCGCGACCGCGGCGCCGATCATCTTCGATGGCGTGGCGTACTTCACCACGATCGAAGAGACCGACCGCGCGTGCGGCAGCCGCCTGGGCCGCCTGTACGCCGTGCACTTCACGCGCGCCGAAGAGGACACCTATCGCACGTCGGACGGCCGCGATCTCGATGTGGTGCCCGGCCTGCCCATCGTGCGCACGACCGCCGAGCTGGTCGAAGACGCGCTGTCGATCCAGATGCCGGTCGGCCGCATCGCGTACGGCCTGGCCGTCGCGACCACGCCCGGCTGCAACGATGACGAAGGCGCCACAACCTCGCTCA
>JAGQJJ010000986.1 GCA_020430675.1 Myxococcales bacterium | reverse complement strand
GATGTCCTGCCGCTTCGCCCAGTTGATGAAGTCCTGCACGATCAGGAAGTAACCGGGGAAGCCCATGCCCTGGATGATGCCGATCTCTTCTTCGAGGCGGGCGTGGTAGACGGGCCGGTCGACCGTCTTGTCGATGCGGGCAAACTCGGCAAAGCGCTCTTCGAGGCCGCGGCGCGCGCGCTCGGCGAGCCAGGTGTCAGCGGTGTAGCCCGGTTCATCGATCGGCGCGCTGGGCAGCATCGGCTTGCGCAGCAGATCGCCCGTCTCGCATTGCTCGGCGATGCGCTGGGTATTTTCGAGCGCGTCGGCGAACTCGTCGCCCATCTCGGCCCACATCGTCTCGGGTGGCTTGAGCCACAGCGAGTCGACGTCGTAACGCGGCCGGTCGGGGTCATCGAGCGTGCGCCCGGCGCCGATGCAGAGCAGCACCTCGTGGGCCCGCGCGTCTTTGCGGTCGAGGTAGTGCACGTGGTTGGTGGCCACCAACGGGATGCTCAGCTCGGTGCCCAGCTTGCGGTTCTCGGCGTTGACCTCGGCCTGGCCGGTCACGCCCGAAGGCACGACCTCAAGGTAGAAGCTGCCGGGCTCGAACAGGTCGCGGTACATCGCCGCCAGCTCGCGGGCCTGCTCGTGGCGGCCTTCGAGCACCGCGCGGGCGATCTCGCCCTCGTGATGGGCCGACAGCCCGAACAACCCGTCGCGGTAGAGGCGCAGCAGGTCGTGATCGATGTGCGGGCGTCCGTTGTGCAGGCCGTTGAGCCAGGCTTTGCTGATCAGCGTGCGCAGGTTGGCAAACCCGCCAGCGTCGCGCGCGAGCAGCACCAGCGGCCACGCCTTGCGCGAGCGTGGGGCGAGGTGGCTGCCATCGGCGACCAGGACTTCGGCGCCCAGGATGGCTTTGATGCCGGCCTTCTTGGCGCGCTTGTAGAAGTCGATGGCGCCGAAGAGGTTGCCCTGATCGGTGACCGCGACGGCGTTCATGCCCGCGCCGACGACCCGGCCGGGCAGGTCGGCCATGCGGATAGCACCGGTCAGCAGGCTGTACTGGCTGTGGAGGTGCAGATGCGTGAACGCGGTCACTGGCGAGACCCCGCCGCGTTCACTCGTCGCGCGACCCGCGACCCGACGAGGCGCCGCCGTTGACGCGCTCGCGCAACTCCTTGCCCGTCTTGAAGAATGGGGCCTTCTTGGCCGAGACCATCACCTCTTCGCCCGTCTTCGGGTTGCGCCCGCGATAGGCGTTGTAAGTGCGCACCTCGAACGAGCCGAAGCCCCGGATCTCGACCCGGTCGCCTTCTTGAAGGGCTTCGCTCATGGCCTCGAAGATGGTGTTCACCACACTCTCAGCCTTCTTGAGGTTGAAGCGCTCGTGTTGGGCGATGAGGTCGATCAGTTCACCCTTGGTCATCCAGCACCTCTGGCTTGACGGGACGCAGCGCCGACATCATGTAACCGTTTGAAGTTCTTGGCAAGTCCGCCGCGGTGATGGCGACGAATCAGGTTTTGCGGCCCCGGCGCGGGCATTGGGCCTCAGCGGCGCCGGCAGCGTACCACGCGGTCACACAAGCTGTCTCCAGGCCAAGGCCCGGCAGGATCCACTCGCCCACGAAGAGCTGATTGCGCAGCGGGCCTTCGAGCCCGCGACGGAAGAGCCCCAAGGGTTCAACCGTGCCCGCGCCGGGCAGGGGCATGGGTTCGACGGGGCCCACCGTGCAGCCCGAGAACGGCACCAGCCAGGCGACGTCGGGCGGGCGTTCGGCGCCGACCCACGAGATGACGAGCTGGTCTTCGTGCAGCCGCACGAGATGCGCGGGCGCGCCCGGCGCCGGCACGAAGCCGCAGGGGTCATGCAAGCCCTCGGGCCGCAGGTCGACCGGGGCGTGGGCGGCGCAACGGTGGCCGAGCAGCACGTCAGACGCCGTCGCTTCGGGCCACAGCTGCGCCAGCATCGGCTCACCGCCGTCGAGCACCACCACCTCGGCGCTCAGGCGAAGGCCATCGTCCGTCTCAACCGCCCGCACCCGCTTGCGCACCACTTCGAGTGCCCGGGCGCGTCGCCGCGTCTCCAGATGGCCGCCGAGCACGTCCAGCTTCTCGGCGACCATCTCGGCAAAGCCGGCGCGGCCATCGCGCATGGG
>JAGQJJ010000098.1 GCA_020430675.1 Myxococcales bacterium | reverse complement strand
TCAAGCACCCTTTGCGGCACGAAGTCGGTGGCCCCGATGTTGCCGGTCTCGGCCCCACAGCCGATGAGCTGCGCGGCGATCAGCGCGGTCGCGGCTCTCATCGGAAGACCTCAAGGCGCACCAGTGCGGCCAGCAGCCAGCCCTCGCTGTGAAAACCGGGGAAACCGGGGTTATTGGTCTGCACCCCCGCTGAACTTGCGATCGGTGCCCCAGTATTCGCGTCCACGGAGTCAGGAAACTCATCAACCACCGGGCGCGCCGCGTCGGTGCGCTTGAAGTGGTCGCGCGCGAGCAGTCGCTGCGCCTGAAAACCCGCGCCAACCGCCAGATGCCAGCCCTCAAAGGGCATCACATAGCGCCCGCCGACCTGGGCGCCCAGGCGCGCGTTGTCGACGTAATTGGTGCGCCCGGTCTGTTCGGGCACCGGCGTGGGCGCATAGTTCATGCCAAAAGAGACTGAAAGGTCATCAATATCGAGATCAACCCCGCCCTGCACACCCAGGGTGTCAGCGAAGTCATCGGGCACCTCATCATGGCGATCATGATAGGCCGACCAGCGCGTCCAGAGCCCGTCGACATGCACCTCAATCGGCAGCGAAGGCAGGCGGCCCGACGCGCCGAAGCCCACGCGCAGCGGCTCGTGGGCGAAGACCTGGCGGAAGGGCTGGTACAGCGCGGTCTGGCCCTCGGGGTACTCGTAATCCCAGAACTGTAGCGCGCTGCGGCCCGAGACCGCGCTCTCGCTGGCCAGGTGGGCGGTGGCGGTCAAGCGCAGGCGCTCGTCGGCGAGGGGGCGGATGACCACGCCAAAATGCGGGGCGAGCGCGACCGAGACGTCCACCGCAGCGTTGGTGGTGGCGGTCTCTTGATCAGCGGCGTCGGGCACGTAAATGGCCGGCCGGCTGTCGGCGTGATTGATCAGCGTCGCGCCCAGACCCACCGACAGATGCGGCAGCGGGCGAAAGCCCATGCCCAGGGTGAACGGCGTCAGGTCGAGGCGGTCGCCGAGCAGTTCGAAGTGCAGGCTGTTGCTGAAGGCCTGCTCGCGCGCGTCGCTGTAGAAGGGCGCCTGGCGTTGGAAGACGCCGACCGGCAGCACCGCCACGAAGCCCAGCGTGAGTCGATCGGCCCAGAGCGGCAGCGTGGTGCCAAAGACGACAAACTGATTGAAGGCGTCGGGGTCATCGGACCCGCGCGGGTTGCGCAGGCGGCCGGTGGGCAGCGGGCGATCGGTCAACCGCGCGGTGGTGCCCTCGTCGGTGCGCTGGCGGGCGCGGTAGACGTCTTCGGGCACGTCATAGCCCTCGGGGCGGGCGAACAGGTCGAGCTGCAACGACTGGTCGAGCGCCACAAAGGTCAGCTCGGCGCCGCCGGGCGTGCCGGGCAGGAAGGCGGGGTTGAAGTAGGCTGACTGGGCGCCGATCGGCGTCGAGCGACCGCCAAACGCGCGATCCGGCCGCGCCCCGCCCAGCAGCTCAAGCGCCGGCACGGCCCGGGCGCTCTGCGCCCAGAGCAGCAGCCACGATACGATGATCGCACGGCGCAAGACGGTCTCCCACGGGTGGGTCGGATGCCCATCGTGCCTCAACCCGGCGCGCAGAGGAAAATCGCGCGCCCGCGGCGATCTCGCCGGCACGCGACCCGCGGCGTACAATGGGCGCGATGACTCCACCAAGGCTCGTCCGTCTTCGATTGGGGCTCGCCCGTGCGCAGGGCGTGTTGTTCCTGGGCCCCGAGTTCAACCACGGGGTGGGCGCGGTTGAACCCGAGGCCGTGTTCGCCGCGATCCAACACAAATTGACCGATCGGTCAAACTTTGAGGCGCTCTCGCTGGACGATCGCCTGACGCTGGCGGCCCAGGCACTCGACGAGGAGGGCCTCGCCCGCGCCATGGGCGACGCGCTGCCCTCGTTCGACGCGCTGCGCGGCGCGGCCACGGCGTTTCAACGGGCGCTGACCGAGCTGCCTTGGCCCACGGTGGTCAGCACCACGGCCGATGACCTCGCTGCGGCGGCGTTGGCCGATCTGGGCCAGCCGACGCGGGTGCTGGTCGACGACGCCGATCTGGTGGCGCGGCCGCAGCCGTTCCCCGGCGAGCGCACGTTGATCAAGCTGCGCGGCGACGTCGTGCTGGGCCAGCCGGCGCTGACCCGCGAGCGCCTGCACACGCTGCCCCAACGCGCGCCGGCCCTCTTTGCCCACCTGCGCGGCCTGGCCCAGCGTGGGCCGGTCTTCTTCCATGGCTTTGCGCCCCGCGATCCAACGCTGTTGTGGCTCGTCGAGGCGCTCGCACCGCTCTCGGGCACTGCGCTGCTCGCCGTGCGCTTCACCAACGCCTTGTGGCGCAAACACTGGCAGGCGCAGGGTTTTGAGGTGATCGACGCGCCCACCGCGGCCGAGTTGGAGGCCCGGGTGCAAGCGACGCTGCCGGGCCTCGATCCACGCCGGGCGCAGCCGCGCTTGGCGGCGGCGCTGCAACAGACGGGCGATCTGGTGGTGCGCCTGCTGGCCGACGCGCCCGAGCTGGCCTGGGCGCGGCAGACGCCGGCCGAGTTGGAGGCGCTGGACGGCGAATCGGTGGCGCCGGTGCGCGCCGGGCTCGACCTGCTGGCGGCGTTTGGTGCGCGCGGGCTGCCGCTGCCGCCCTCGCCGGCCGCGCTGGCCGCCGAAGTCTTCCAGCGCCTCGGCGACCTGCCCGCGGCGCGGCAGGCGTTGGGGCTGGCGGTGCAAGGGCTGGCCGACATGCCCGGCGACGTGGCGGCCCTGGCGGCGGTCGGACGCACGCTCAACCGCATGGGCGACCCGGATCGGGCTCGCTTCTATCTGGAGCGCGCCTTGACCGTGGGCGACGCCGCCGACCGGGCCGCACAGGCCGATGGGCTGGCGTGGCTCAGCCGCTGCGTGCTCGACCGTATCGATCGGCTGCAAGAGGCAAAAAGAGACCGTGCGGTCATGGAATCGGTGGCGGCTTTTCTGCGGGCCCAGGCCGATCGGCTGCCGCTCGCGCACCTCGACGCAGGCGACGACGAGGCGCTGCGCTGGTCGGTCTACTACATCGACCTGCGCCTGGGCCGGCTGATGGCGTTGGCAAGCGAGATGGCCGCGGCCAAGGGCGAGGTCTACGCCCGGCAGGCGGTTGAGCTCCTGACCCGGGCGGTTGAGCTGGCACCGTTCAAACCCGACGCCTACAAGATCCTGCGCCCGCTGTTGACCGATCGCCGCTCGGGCGTGGCCGACGCCAAACGTTGGATGGGGTTGGTCGCCGGCGCGCCGCCAGCGGTGCAGCGACGGCTCGGCGGGCGCTGATCAGCCTTCTTCGGTCAGCGTGATCAGGCCCTCTTGGGCGAGGCGTTCGAGGAAGGCGCGGACGTCATCGGCGGCGGTCTCGGGTTCAACCTCGAAGGTTTCGACCACCGCGGCGATGATCGCGTCGACGGTGTGCTGCCGCTCGGCGACGCAGGCCCAGATGAACGAACCCGTCGCGTTGAGCTGCCGCAGCACCTCGTCGCGTGGGTCGAGCACCAGGGCCCGATCGCCGATCAGGCGCCCGGCGATGCGCCGGTCGGGCACCGGAACGCGCAGGTCGCCCACCGCTTCAGCGGTGCCCGGCGCCGTTGACCCCGTCGCGCTTGCCGGCGACGCCGCCTGCTGCGTTCGCAATGCTCGACGATGCTCAGGCATCGCCTCCGCTTGCGGCCTTGCCGGCGACGCCGCCTCCGGCGCGCTTGGGGGCTCAACGGGCTTGCGCACCGCTGTTACTTGCGCGCGGCCAGCTTGTTGGTCAGCTCGGGCATCGCGTCGAAGAGGTCGGCGACGAGGCCGTAGTCGGCGACGCTGAAGATCGGCGCGTCGGGATCCTTGTTGATCGCGACGATGGTCTTCGAGCCCTTCATGCCGGCGAGGTGCTGGATGGCGCCGCTGATGCCAACGGCAACGTAGAGCTTGGGCGCGACCACCTTGCCGGTCTGGCCGACCTGCAGGTCATTGGGCACCCAGCCCGCGTCGACCACCGCGCGGGTGGCACCGACCGCGCCGCCGAGCAGGTCGGCGAGCTTCTCGACGATGTCGAAGTTCTTGGCTTCTTTGAGGCCGCGACCTCCCGAGATGACCACGTCGGCGTCGGTCAGCGCCGGGCGGGTCGACTCGGCGGCTTCAAGGCCCACGTACTTCATGCGCAGGCTGCCCTTGTCGACGCCGGCGCCGATCGCTTCGATGGCGCTGGCCCCGCCGCTGGCGGTCGCCGCGTCGAAGTCGGTCGGGCGCACGGTGAGCACCTGGATGGGCGTGTTGATCTTGACCTGCCCCAAGATGCCGCCGGCCCACATCGGGCGGGTGTAGACCAGACCGCCGGCGCCCTCGGCGATGCCGATGATGTCGCTGGCCTGCCCGGCGCCGAGGCGCGCGGCCACCCGGGGGGTGCAATCCTTGCCGATCGAGGTCGCCGCGGCGATCACGAAGCGGGCGCCAGCGGCCTTGGCCGCGGCACCAAACGCCTGGGCGTAGGCCTGCGCGGTGTACTGCTCCAAGGTCGCGTCGGCCAGGGTATAGACTTTGGCCGCGCCGTAGCCGGCGAGCTTCTGGGCCACGCCGCCCACCTGGCCCGCGCCGCCGGCGACCGCGATGTCATAGGTGCCGCCGGTGAGGGCGGCGATCTGCTGCGCCGCGCCGAGGGCGTGCAGGGTGGCGTTGGCCAGCTTGCCGTTCTGCTGCTCGGCCAGGACGATGATGTCGCTCACTGTCGTTCTCCTCAGTGCGGCTCAGATGACCTTGGCCTCGGTGGCCAGCTTGGCGATCAGCTCGTCGACCGAGCCCACCTTGATGCCGGCCTTGCGCGCCGGCGGCATGGTGTAGCCGATGGTCTCCACCTTCAGATCGGGCGTCAGGTCGAGGTCGTCGAGGTCGTACTGATCGAGGGGCTTGCGCTTGGCTTTCATAATGCCCGGCAGGCTGGCGTAGCGCGGCTCGTTGAGGCGCAGGTCGGTGGTGATCACCGCCGGGAAGCTCAACTCGACGGTCTCGACGCCGCCGTCGACCTCGCGCTGCACCACCGCGCCGTCATCGGTCAGCTCAAGCCGGTAGGCGAAGCAGGCCTGGGGCCAGCCGAGGTACTCGGCGACGAGCTGGCCGACCTGGTTGCTGTCACCGTCGACCGCCTGCTTGCCGAGCAGGACGAGGTCGGGCTCCTCCTTCTCGATGAGCTTGCAGAAGATGCGCGCGGTCAGATCCGAGTCGAGGTGGCGCTCGTCGTGCTCGACGAGGATGCCGCGGTGGGCGCCCATCGCCAGCGCGGTCCGCACCTCTTTGGTGGCCTCTTCGTCGCCGATCGAGACCGCGATGACCTCGACGTCATCGTCATGGTTCTCGGCGATGCGCAGGGCCTCCTCGACCGCGATCTCGCAGAACGGGTTCATCTTGAAGTCCACGTCGGACAGGTCGAGCTCGCCGTCCTTGCCGATATGGAGCTTGGAGTAGGGGTCGGTGACCCGCTTGGCACTGACCAGGATCTTCAAGGCTCGCTCCTTGGCGGCGCCGGCCGCGACGGGTCAGTCACCCCCGCCGAACAGACGCTCCAGATCTGCGCCGCCGCCCGGTCGAGGGCGTACGGCGGTCGTTGGTTGATTCGAATTTGGTCGACAAAAAACAGGCTTACCTCATCGAGCGCCCCGAAGAGCACGCGCTTGAGGATGCGGGGGTCGAGATCGGGGCGGAACGCGCCCGAACGCTGGCCTTCGTCGAGGATGGACTCGAGCAGGGCGAGGTACTCGCCAAACTGCCGGGCCTTGTACTCGCGCATGAACTTGGCCGACTGCCGCAGCTCGACGGTGAGCACCTCGGCCAGCGCCGGGCTCTGCTCGACCATCTCCAGGTGCAGCTCGATGAAGCGGCGCAGCCGGTCATCGGGGTGGGTCAGCGGCGCGAGTTCTTCGCGGAAATGGTCGAGGATGGCCGCCATGCGGTCCTCGAACAGGCTGATCAGCAGATCATCTTTGTTCTTGAAATACAGGTAGATGGTGCCACCGGCCACGCCCGCCTCTTCGGCCACCTCGGTGACCTTGGCGTGGTAGAAGCCGCGGCGCGCAAAGACCTCGATCGCCGCGTCGAGGATGCGCTGGCGCTTGTCATTGACGCTTTGGCGGCTGAGCGTGATGGCCGGGCTCCTGCTGAATGAACGGTCATTCACCGTGGATGGCACTTCTAGGATCCGGCCATGCACTTGTCAAGGCCCCGCCTTGCGGATCGGCCGTCAACCGGGCACGATTTGCCGCCTTCGGCCATCAGCTCTGAAAGATGCGGCGCCCGATGATCTCGCTCGACGGCCTCAATCCCGAGCAGCGGCAGGCGGTGATCACCACCGAAGGCCCGCTCTTGGTGCTCGCCGGCGCCGGCTCGGGCAAGACGCGGGTCATCACGTTTCGCATCGCCTGGCTGCTCGATCGCGGGGTGCCGGCCGACCGCATCCTGGCGCTGTCGTTCACCAACAAGGCCGCCGGCGAGATGCGCGAGCGCGTGCTGTCGCTGGTGGGCAAAGGCGCCGAGGGCTGCACGCTGAGCACGTTTCACGCGCTGGGGCTGCGGTTTCTGCGCGAGGAGCATGCCGCCGCGGGGCTCTCGGCGGGCTTCACCATTCTCGACGAGGGCGATCAGATCGAAGCGGTGCGGCTGGCGCTGGTGGAGAAGGGCTTCGACCTGGAGCGCTGGCCGCAGCGGCAGGTGCACGCGCGGCTGAGCTGGTACAAGGGCCGCCTGTCGCGCATCGACGCCACGCGCGGCGGGGTCGACGCGGTCGCCGCGCAGGTCACCGGGCTGTATCACGACAAGCTGCGGGCGATGAACGCGGTCGACTTCGACGACCTGATCGCGCGCCCGGTCTGGGTGCTCAAGCGCGACGCCGACGCCGCCTATCGGTGGGCGGGGCGCTTTCAGTACATCATGGTCGACGAGTTTCAGGACACCAACGCCGCCCAGCTTGAGCTGCTCAAGGGCCTGGCAAAGCGCTACGCGAATGTGTGCGCGGTCGGCGATGACGACCAGTCGATCTATGGCTGGCGCGGCGCGGTCGCGGGCAACATCCTGGGCTTCGACCGGCACTTCCCCGGCGCGCAGATCATCGCGCTGACGCGCAATTACCGCTCGACGAACCACATCCTGAGGGCGGCGAACCACGTCATCGAGAACAACGCCGAGCGCCACGAGAAGGCGCTTTGGAGCGATCACGGCGACGGCGAGAAGCTGCGCTATCGGCTGGCCGAAGACGGCGATGACGAGGCCCATTGGGTGGCGACCGATCTGCTGCGACGGCAGCGGGCGCAACGGCTGAACTGGAATGATTTTGCGATCTTGTATCGCACGAACGCCCAGTCGCGGCTCATCGAAGAGGCGGTGCGTGGCGCGAGCATTCCCTATCGGCTCATCGGCGGCACGCGGTTCTATGATCGCAAGGAAGTGCGCGATCTGATCGCCTATCTGCGGGTGATCGCCAACCCGTTCGACGAGGCGGCCTATCGGCGCATCGTGAACTATCCGCCGCGCGGCATCGGCGACAAGAGCGTGCACCGGCTGGGCGATTATTCGCGGGACCACGGCGTGCCCTTCTGGCGGCTGGTCGAGCGGCCGGAAGGCGTTCCCGGCATCCCGCCCGCGGTGCGCACGGCGCTCGAAGGACTGCACGCGCTGCTCGCCGAGTACCGGCGGCGCTTTGCCCAGCCGCTCTCACCGCTGGGCGAGATCTGCCAGGAGCTGGTCGACACGCTCGACTTTCGCAACCACCTGACCCGCGCCGATGACAACGCGCGGCGGGTGCAGCGGCGCATGGAGAACCTGGAGGAAGTCGCCTCGGCGCTGACCACCTTCCGTGAGCGCAACCCGGCGGCGCCGCTCGAAGACTACATCTCGCGGCTCAGCCTCGATTCACGGCGCGAAGAGGACGGCGACGCCTCGACCGATGAGGTCAGCCTGATGACGCTGCACGGCTCCAAGGGTCTCGAGTTCACCGCGGTCTATCTGGTCGGCTGCGAGGAGGGCTTTTTGCCCCATCACCGCGGCGCGCGGCCGGGCGTGCCGTTTGCGGGCCCGAGCCCGGCCGAGGTGGCCGAGGAGCGGCGGCTGATGTACGTGGGCATCACGCGGGCCAAACGCTCGCTCACGGTCACCGCGGCGCGCAAGCGGCTGAAGTTCGGGCGCACGCAGGCGCGGCGGCCGAGTCGCTTCCTGCATGAGATCCCCGAAAAGCTGTTCGAGGGCGGCCGCAAGGGCGTGGTGGCCGAGCTGACGGGTGACGCCTTGCAGAAGAAGGGCCTCGATGCGTTCGCCGAGATGTTCGGCACGCTCGGCAAACCCGGTGGATGAGCAGGCGAATTCTTTGCGCCCCAGGCGAGGGTTGCCCATGATGGGCGCGGCTTTCGGCGGTTGACCCACGGAATGAAGGCATGGTGAAGCAGACCCTCCTCCTCGTCGATGGTGACGTGCAGTCCCTCCGCGTGCTCGAGGTCTCGCTGCGCGACGCCGGGTTCGCCGTGCACACCGCCCGCAATGGCGCCGAGGCGTTGACCAAGGCCGCCTCGGTGCCGCCCGATCTCATCCTCACCGACACCGCGCTGCCCGTGCTCGATGGCTTCGAGCTTTGCAAGCGCCTCAAGGCCGACCCGGCGCTGGGCGACGCGGCGCTGGTGTTCTTGTCGGCCGATGGCGCGGTCGAGACCAAGGTGCGCGGGCTGGAGATGGGCGCCGAGGATTATCTGGTGCGCCCGATCACCACCCGCGAAGTCATCGCCCGGGTGCGGTTGTTGTTGCAGCGGCGCGACCGCGAGCGCGCCGAGCGGGCCCCGGGGCGGCGGCGGCTGGCCGGGCGGCTCGAAGACATGGGCGTGGTCGACCTGCTGCAGACGATGGCCATCGGCCACAAGAGCGGCACGCTGCGGGTCGAGCGCCCGCCGCATCAAGCGACCATCTGGTTCCGCGGCGGCGCGGTCATCGACGCGACCAGCGGCCCGCTGACCGGCGATGAGGCGGTCTATCGGTTGCTGACCTGGAGCAGCGGCGAGTTCGAGATCGACTTCCACACGCCGACAAAGCCGCAAACGATGTCGATCTCGACCGCGCATCTGCTGATGGAGGGCATGCGGCGACTCGACGAGTGGGGGCGCATTCGCGAGCAGCTGCCGCCGCTGGAGCTGGTCTTCGAGGTCGACTACGAGGTGCTCTCCGATCGGCTGGCCGATCTGCCCGATGAAGCCAACGTGCTCCTGCGCTACCTGGACGGCCGGCGCACCGGGCATGAGGTCATCGACGACAGCGACCTGCCCGATCTGACCGCGCTGGAGCTGATGAGCCGGCTCTACTTCGAGGGTGTCATCCAGCCCGGCGCGACCGCGCCCCGGCGGGTCATCGCCGACGCGCCGCCGGCCCTCGTCAGTCAGACCGCCAAGACCAACCCGGCAAAGCCGGCGCCGATGGCCGAGTCGCTCGGCGATGTGCTCGCGCGCTCGGCGGTGCGCCACTCGGCGGAGTACCCCGCCGTGCCCGACCCGGCGCCCGCGCCGGCGCTGGCGTGGGGCAACGTGCCCG
>JAGQJJ010000985.1 GCA_020430675.1 Myxococcales bacterium | reverse complement strand
GGCGGCGATGGCCTTGGCCACATCGATGGCCGCGCCGCCGCCGACGGCGATGATCGCATCGGCCGCGTGCGAGCGCACCGAAGCGACGCCGGCCATGACATGCGATCCGATGGGGTTGCCCTCGAAGTCGGAGAAGACGTTGACCTCGAAGTCATGGCCCAGCGACTCGACGAGCTTCTTGAACCAGTCGAGCCGAGCGATGCCGCGGTCGGTGACGATGGACGGGCGCCACACGCCGGCTTCGGAGAGGACCGACCCGAGCTCGTGGCGCGCGCCGGCGCCAAAACGAATGCGAGTGGGGAAGTTATAGGTCGTGACGTTGCTCATGGATCTGCCCCCCGGTGGGTGGTTCAGATGATTTCGAAGTAACGGCGCATCTCCCAGTCGGTGATGGCAGCGGCGTACTGCCGACACTCCCATCGACGGGTCGCGACATAGTGATCGACAAAGGCATCGCCGAACAGCTCGCGAGCGATCTTCGAGCCGTCGAGCGCGTCGGCCGCCTCGCTGAGATTGCGCGGCAGGGAAGGGGCATCGGCTTCATAGCCATTGCCCACGACCGGCGGCGTCTCGAGCGGCACCTTGTTTTCGATGCCATGCAGGCCCGCGGCCAGCGCGGCGGCGATGCCGAGGTACGGGTTGACATCAGCGCCCGGCACGCGCGTCTCAAGCCGGGTCGACTTGCTGCCGCCCGAGATGACCCGCAGCGTGACCGTGCGGTTGTCGGCGGCCCAGGTCAGCCGCGTCGGCGCCCAGGCACCCTCGACGAGTCGCTTGTAGCTGTTGATCGTGGGCGCAAACAGCGCGGTCATCGCCGGCAGCAGCTTGAGCTGGCCGGCGAGGTAGTGGCGGAAGGTCTCGCTCATCTTCAGCGGGTCGTTGCCGTCGAAGAAGACGTTCTTGCCATCGCGCCAAAGGCTCTGATGCAGGTGCCCGCCCGAGCCGGGCAGCTTGATGTTCCATTTGGCCATGAAGCAGGCCATGAAGCCATGGCGCAGCGCGATCTGCTTGGCGCCCTGCTTGAAGAGCACGGCCCGGTCGGCGGCTTCGAGCGCGTCGGTGACCTGCACCGCCGCTTCGTACGTGCCCGGGCCCGACTCGGTGTGCAGCCCTTCGATGGGCACCCCGAAATCGGCCAGCTGCTCCATCAGGTCGCGGAAGAACGCGCTGTTCTGGCCCGAGCGCAGCATCGAGTAGCCGTGCATGCCGGGGGTGATCGGGCGCGGGTCGCGGTAGCCCTTTTCCGCCATGGAATCGGGATCTTCGCGGAAGTTCCACCACTCGAACTCGGGGCCGAACATCGCCCGGTAGCCCAGGCGGTCGGCGTGGCCGATCACCCGCTTGAGCAGCTGCCGCGGACAGACCGCCAGGGGCCCGCCGCCGGCGGCCTGGAAGTCACCGAGCAGGAAGGGGATGCCATCTTCCCATGGGATGCGGCGCAGCGTGCGCGGGTCGAGATGGCATTCGGCGTCGGGATAGCCGGTATGCCAGCCGGTGTAGGCGGTGTTGTCGTAGACCACGTCGTCGACATCCCACCCAAAGACCACGTTGCAGAACCCGAAACCGCCTTCAAGCGCCGACCGCAGCTTCTCGATCTGGATGTACTTGCCGCGCATCACCCCGTCGAGGTCGGTGATGGCGACCTTGACCCGGCGGGCCCCTGAGGCGGCGATCTCGCGGATGACGTCTTCTGCGGTGGTGGGCGTGGTCATCGGGCTCCTCCCGTCTGCCGAACAAAGATAGCGGACGAAGGCTTACCCGATGCGGCGTTCGCGCGCCACAGCGACGCGACCCGCGGCCCATATTTCTGCGTCGCTGCTATTGGCTCCAGCTGCCGCTGGCGTCGCGCTGCTCGATGACGTGGGCGACAAAGCCGGCGAGGCGGCCGAGCAGGAACAGCGCGGTGGCGGCCCCGGCGCGCATGCGACACGCGCTGGCGACAGCGACGAGGCCAAATTCGAGCGTCGGCGCGCTGCCGCGGCGGGCCATGGCGTCGACGACCGCCTGCATGGTCTGCAGGATCGGCGACGCGGGATCGAGGATGCGCGCGCCATCGAGCAGCGGGGGGCCGCGCGGGTCGCCATCGGGATAGAGCGGGTCGTCGAAGCCGGGCACCTGCTGGCCGAGATCGAGGCGCGT
>JAGQJJ010000984.1 GCA_020430675.1 Myxococcales bacterium | reverse complement strand
CGGCTCGTTCCTCTTCATGGGACCGACCGGCGTGGGCAAGACCGAGTCGGCGCTGACGCTGGCCGAGCATCTCTTCGGCGCCCGCGACCGCGTGGTGCGCTTCGACATGAGCGAATATGGCTACCCCGGCGCCGCGGCGCGACTCGTCGGCGGCCCGCGCGGCGAGGGCGACCTGACCCGCAAGGTGCGCGAGCATCCCTTCTGCGTGCTGTTGTTCGACGAGGTCGAAAAGGCCGACGCCGAGGTCTTCGACCTGCTCTTGCAGGTGCTCGGCGAGGCGCGCCTGACCGATCAGGCCGGCCGCACCGCCGACTTCCGCAACACCGTCGTCCTGATGACCTCGAACCTGGGCGTCGAGACCTTCAAGTCCTCGGTCGGCTTCGGCGGCCCGGCGCCGCGCAGCTTTCGCGAGCATTTTCTGGCCGAGGCCGAGCGCTTCTTCCGGCCCGAATTCTTCAATCGAATCGACCATATCGTGCCCTTCATGCCGCTCGAACGGACGGCGATCGAGGCCATCACGCGTCGCGAGCTGAGCGCCTTTCTCACCCGTGAAGGCCTGCGCCAACGCGATCTGCGCGTCGAGCTGGCCGATGACGTGCACGACTGGATCGCCGCCCGCGGCGTTGAACCCCGCTACGGCGCCCGCCCGCTCAAGCGCCTGATCGAGCAGCGCGTCGCCGCGCCCTTGGCCCGATTTTTGTCGGGCACGACGGTCCCGACTGGCGCCCGCCTCAGCATCGCCGCCGAGGGCGAGGCGCTGCGCTTCGCCGCCCACGAAGGCGGCAAGGCCCGCGCCGCCGCCGCCAGCCAGCTTCGCCGCCTGCTCGATGCCATCGGCGGCCTGCGCGACCGCCTGCAACGCTGGCTCAACTCGACGCCCTACCGCGAGCTGGCCGCCGCCATCCGCCTGCTCGACCGCCTCAGCCAGACGCGCAACTTCTGGGAGGACCGCGAGCGCGCCGAGCAACGCATGCGCCATACCCAACGCGACCGCGACCTGCGCGATGCCTTCGCCGACTTGAACGCGCGCGTCGCCGGCCTCGAAGACCTGGCCTACGAAGCCTGGGCCGCGCGCAACGCCGAGCCCTATCCGCTCTTTGTCGAAGAGCTCGACGCCATCGAAGCCACGCTCGCCGCCCATGAGCTCGCGCTCTACGCCCGCCGCTTCGTGCGCCCCGATCGCGCGCTGCTCTACTGCCAGGCCTCGGCCGACGGCCTGCCTTTCCTGCGCCGCTTGTACGAAACCTGGCTCGCCATCGCCGCCGAGCGCGGCTGGCAGGTCTCGGCGCGTTTTGCCGTCGAAGACCCGAAGCACATCGCCGCCCGCGACGCCAAGGCCGCCACCAAAGAAGGCGAAGGCACCGTGCACCGCGGCCGCCGCGCGCGCCGCAGCCAGGATCGCGAGGCATGGTCATGGCAATCGGCCGGCGAGCTGACCCCACCCACCCAAGGCGAAGACGAAGCGTCGCAGCGCAAACGCCGCGAGCAGTTCTTGATGCTGGCGCTGGGCGGCGAGCCCGAGGCCGTGCGCGCGCTGCGCTTCGAGGGCGAGCACGCCGCCGCGCTGCTGGCCGGCGAGAGCGGCGTGCACGAGCAGCAGGGCGTCTCGGGCAGCCCGCGCGTCCGCGTGCGCTTCGCCGATCGCGCTGACACCGTGAAGCACCCCCTCGACCTGGCCGCCGAATGGGTCGATCGCCGCAAACGCATCGTGCACGAGGGCCAGCGCCTGGTGCGCGACCTCGACCTCGATCTGGCGATCCCGCTCGAACCGCGGCTGCACAAGATCTACCAGCGCTTCATGGACGCCCATCGCTACGACGAGGTCTTCGGGCCGGGCAGCCATCGCCTCTTCTCGCGGAGGGGCACGCGATGATGCTGCAAATCGCCGCGCTGGTGTCGATCGACAAGCGGCAGGTGCATGACGTGCTGCTGCCGGGCATCTCGAAGCGCGTCTTTCGCGGCGTCAGCCTCGCCGAGCTGCTCGATGACGTGACGCTGCACCTGATGGAGACCATCCCCCAGACCACGCCCGAGCGCATGCCGGTCTATCAGCTCTGCCCGCACCTCGAGCTGCGCCGCGTCAAGGTGCAGGCCGAGATCGCCGGCAAGGGTCGCCGCAAGCAGGTCTGGCAGGGTCGTC
>JAGQJJ010000983.1 GCA_020430675.1 Myxococcales bacterium | reverse complement strand
GGCGTCCGGCTCGCCTGCCGGCCGTTCCGGGTTCCGGGCACGATGCAGCAGCACGCCGATGGCCGTCAGGACGAGCGTGACTGCATAGACATAGAGGTACTGCATCGGCAGCAGCGGGATGGGGATCCAGGACCCGAAGGCGCCCATGAACAGGTAGAGCGAGACCAGCACTGGCAGGGCGATGACGGCGGAGGTGACGAGGATCTGCACGGGCAGGAGGCTGCCGGCGACCTTGCGTTCGAACACCAGCGGCACCGCCCAGACCGAGGCGGCCCCGCCGACTGCGCAGGTGATGGCCCACATCAGGAAGCGGATCCAGACGGGTTCGTCGGTCGTGTAGACACCGAAGAAGGTGAGGGCGTGGCCGACGGGCAGGTGGTGGTCATCAGCGCCACCGCCGCCCGTCAGGAGTGGCGGGACGCGGTCGCCAATCAGGTCGGGCGCATCATCCGCATCTGGCTGACCTGCGATCCGAAGGCGCTGCGCGGCGCGCGCGACATCAAGGGGCTCTACGCCGCCTCGGATGCGGGCGAGATCACGCGGCTGCCGGGGCAGGGCCTGCCCTTCGAAGCGCCCGAAGCGCCCGATCTGACGTTCGACACCACCGCGCGCTCGGCCGACGATGTGTTGCGGGCCGCGGTCGCCGGCCTGGCGGCGCTCGCGCGCGGCGAGGGGGTTGGCGTATGATCTGAGCCCCCGTTTGGAGCGCTCGGATGACGCACGCACCGCCACGACTGACCACCGCCGGGCGCATCGTGCTGCTCGGCCTTCTCGCGCTCGCTGCCGCCGCTTGCGACGACGAGTCGGCGAAGTCCGGCGTTGACCTTGGGCCCGAGGTCGCGGCGGACGCAGGGGGCGATGGCATGCGCGCGCAATTCGGTGATGCCGCGCGCGATGCCTCATCCGATGCCATGATGGATGCCACGGTCGATGGTATCGATGCCATGGTCGATGGGGGCGCGGAGAAGGCCTTCGACCCCGCGCGGCTGATCGAGGTGCGCGTCGAGATTGCGCCCGCCGACTGGGACGCCCTGCGCGTCGAAGGCCGAAGCTGGGGCGAGGTGCTGCGGCCCGACTGCCAGGACGCCCCGTCCCCCTCGCCCTACCACTGGTACCACGGCACGGTGACGGTCGATGGCGAGGTCTTTGGTGACGTCGCGGTCCGCAAGAAGGGCTTCCTGGGCTCGCTGAGCGCGACCCGCCCGTCGCTGAAGATCAAGCTCGACGAGTACGTGCCCGACCAGGCCTTCCGCGGCCTCGACCGGCTGACCTTGAACAACGGGCGGCAGGATCCCAGCGCGATTCGCACCTGCCTTGCCTATTCGATGTTCGCCCGCGCCGGCGTGCCGACGCCGCGGTGCAGCATGGCGCACGTCACGGTCAACGGCGTCGATCTCGGGGTCTACGCCCACGTCGAAGCGGTGAAGAAACCCTTTCTGCGCGCGCACTTCAATGACGATGAGGGCTGGCTGTACGAAGGCAATCTGAGCGATTTTCGCGACGGCTGGACCGATACCTTCGAGCAGAAGACCCGCGAAGACGTGCCCTATCGCGCGCCGCTCGACCGCGTGGTCGCCGCGCTCGACGCGCCTGACGAGACCCTCTTTGCGGCGCTGGACGCGGTGCTCGACCTGGACGCCTTCTTCACCTTCTGGGCGACCGAGGTGCTGATCGCCCACTGGGACGGCTACGCAGGCGACCTCAACAACTTCCTGGTCTATGCCGACGCCGAGACCGAGCGCCTGCGCTTCATCCCTTGGGGACCTGACGCCGCGTTTGAGCCGCCGCGACTGCTCACCGAAGGGGTGCCCGCGCCGCGCTCCGTCTTTGCCGTCGGCGCCCTGGCGCGGCGGCTGTACCTGCACCCCGAGGGCCGCGCGCGCTTCCTGGCGCGCCTGCGCACCCTGCACGACACGTTGTGGGACGTGCCCGGTCTGCAGGCCGAGGCCGAGGCCTGGGGCGCGGTGGCCGCTCAGGCCGTGCCCGAGGCGGCGCGCGCGCGGCATGCCATCGCCGTGGCCGAGGTCGGCGCGTTCATCGCCGAGCAGGACGCGGCGGTGACCGCCGATCTGGACGCGGGCGGCGTCGACTGGGTGCTGCCCTTGCGCGGGCCGATCTGCGTGCAGCCGGCGGGCGACGCC
>JAGQJJ010000982.1 GCA_020430675.1 Myxococcales bacterium | reverse complement strand
CTTCGGCGGCGTCGGCGGCTTCGGCGGTGACGGCGGCTTCGGCGGTGACGGCGGCGTCGGCGGCGACGGCGGCTTCGGCGGTGATGGCGGCTTCGGCGGCGTGGGCGGCGATGGCGGCTTCGGCGGCGTGGGCGGCATGGCCGGCTTCGGTGGCCAGGGCGGCGACGGTGGCTTCGGCGGCGTGGGCGGCATGGCAGGCCAGGGCGGCATGGGCGGCGTGGGCGGCGAAGGCGGCAACCCCGACGACCCGTGCCCGGTCATCGACGCCCGTGGCGCCTGCGTGACCACCATCTACGCCATCCGCGACACCGGCCTCTTCGGCCCCAACGTGCTGGTCACCGTCGAAGGCACCGTCGTCGCGGTGCGCAACGCGGCCGGCCTGCCCACCAACTTCACCATTCAGGTGCCGCCGGGTGACGGCTATATGGGCCACAACCACAGCGGCATCTGGGTCTATACCGGCGACGCCATCGACCCGGTCGACGAGCTGATCCCCGGCCAGCGCGTGCGCATCACCGCGTTCACCAACGATTTCTTCGGCCAGCGCCAGCTCAGCCGCATCCAGGCGCTCACCCGCATCGGCGAGGGCCCCATCCCGCCGGCGAGCATCGTCAACGCCATCGAGGTGACCACCGGCGGCGCGCGCGCCGAGTTGCTCGAAGGCGTGCTCGTCGAGGTGAGCGACGTTGAGGTCTTCGACAACAACCCCGCGCCCGGTGAAGGCGACCGCGGCGACATCTACGAGTTCGTGATCGACGAGGGCCTGCGCGTCGACGATTTCTTCTATCGAATCGTGCCCTTCCCCGAGGTGGGCAGCCGCTTTGCCCACCTCGCTGGCGTGCTGCGCTTCGCCAACAACCTCTCGAAGCTTGAGCCCCGGGGGCGGGGCGACGTCGACTGGGGCCCCGCCGGCCTCATCGGCCTGCGCCCCGACGGCGCCCTCATCCGCGTCGGCCCCGAGATGGCGCCCACCCTCGATGACGAGCCGTTCTCGGTGCACCTCGACGGCCCCGCGCCCGCGGCCGGCGTGCCGGTCGCGCTCTTCAGCGACGCGCCCCAGATCCTGACCGTGCGCCCGCAGGTCATCGTGCCCGCCGGCGCCACCTCGGCCGACGTGCCCTGCGTCGGGCGCCAGCCGGGCAACGTGCGCATCCGGGCCTCGTATGGCGGCACCGACGTCTTCGGCAACGTGCGCGTGCTGGCCGCCAACGGCCTGCCAACGCGCCTCGACGTGGCCTTCGACGTGGTGCAGGTCAACCCGGGCAACGAAGCAAACGCCATCCTGACGTTCGACATCGGCATGCCGCCCGGCGGCGCGTTTGTCACGTTCAGCACCGACCCGCCACGCGCGCTCGCGGGCCCGGCGCAGGTCCAGGTGCCGCCCGGTGAGCGGGTCTTCTCGGTGCCTTTCACCCCGCTGATCCCCGACGGCGACATCACCCTGACCGCCTCGCTGGTCGCCAACCCCGCCGTGCGCGGTTCGGGCCTGCTGCGCGTGCGCAGCCGCGCCGAGCTGCTGATCAACGAGATCGACTACGACCAGGCCGGCGCCGACACGATCGACTTTGTCGAGGTGCTGGCCACCGACCGCGTCGCGTTGGCCGACTACCGGCTTGAGCTGGTCAACGGCAACGGCGATGCCGTCTACGCCACCTTCAACCTCGGCGACGCCGCGTTGCAGCTCGACCCGGGCGACTACCTGGTGATCGGCACCGCAGTCCTCATCGGCGCCCTGCCGCCCGGCGTGGCTTCGATGGCGCTCGAAGCGATCCAGAACGGCTCTCCCGATGGCGTCCGCATCGTGCGCAACATCGATGGGGGCATCGTCGACCAGATGAGCTACGAGGGCGCCATGTCCACCACCGAAGGCGCGCCGCCCGCGGTCGACGACATCGGCCCCGGCTCGCTCTCGCGCTGCCCGAACGGCCAGGACACCAACAACAACAGCGCCGACTTCGCCCTCGCCCCCAACCCCACCGCCGGCCGGCAGAACGCCTGCCCCTGATTCGGAGGACCCGTGTCGACCATCTTCGGCAAGATCCTGCGCGGCGAGATCCCCAGCGATCGCGTCTACGAGGACGAGCACTGCATCGCGTTTCGCGACATCAACCCGGCGGCGCCGACCCATGTGCTGGTCATCCC
>JAGQJJ010000981.1 GCA_020430675.1 Myxococcales bacterium | reverse complement strand
GACCTCACCGTGGCCGACGTGATGCGGCATTGGGAGCAGGTCTTCTCCCTCAGCGACGCCACGCCGGTCGCCGAGGCCATCACCCGCGTGGCCGAGCATCAGCGCAGCCGCGTGCCCATCTGCCGCGGCGAGACGCGCCAGGTCGTCGGCGTGCTGTTCACCAAGGATCTGCTCGCCGTGCGCTGGGGGGTGCGCCCGGCCCCGCCTCGCCTCAAGCCGCTGACCCGCGCCCCGGTCTTCACGCTGGCCCGGCGACCGGCCGCCGACCTGCTCGAAGAGTTCCGCGCCCGGCGCACGCACCTGGCCATCGTCGTCGACGAGTTCGGCCAGGCGATCGGCCTGTGCACGATGGAAGACCTGCTCGAAGAGCTGTTTGGGCCCATTACCGACGACGAGGCCGAAGCGCGCGCAGAAGAGGCCGAAGAGAGCGCGGAAGCGGCTCGCGTTGAAGAGGAGAGCGCCGCCGCGGCGGAAGCGGCAGCCGCCGAAGAGGCGCAGCCGACGCGATCGGAGGGCGAAGATGCCTGACGGTCTGCTCGGCGTGCTGCCCTGGGTCGTCGTCGGCCTGTGCGTGCTCAGCGAAGGCTTCTTCGCCGCCGCCGAGCTCTCGATCATCTCGGCCAACGCCATCCGCCTCGAAGAAGCCGCCCGCCGCGGCAGCGCCGCCGCCCGCCGGGTGCTCTGGTTCCGCCAGCACCCCGAGCGCCTGTTCGGCACCACGCTGCTCGGCACCAACCTGAGCACGGTCACCGGCTCGACGATGGCCTCGCTCACGCTCACCCAGATCGACCCGAGTCGCGGCGAGTGGTGGGCCATGCTGCTCATGTCGCCGCTGGTGCTGATCGGCGGCGAGATCATCCCCAAGAGCGTGGGCCAGTCGCGCGCCGATCGCACCTCGCAGCTGCTCGCCGGACCCCTCTTTGTGCTGCATCGCATCCTGAGCCCGGCGATCTTCTTCGTGCGGGCCTATACCGGTTTCCTCTACCGCGTGCTGGGCATCGACGACGCCTCGCGCCAGGCGATGGCCTCTCGCGATGAGCTGGCGTTGTTGATGCGCACCGAGAACTCGACCGGCGAGATGAACGCCGACGAGCGCGAGATGATCTCGCGCATCTTCGCCTTCAGCCGACTGCGGGCCCGCGACAGCATGGTGCCGCTGGTCGAGATGGTCGGCGTCTCGACCGAGCTGACCGTCGCCGAAGCCGCGCGGGTCATCGCCGACGTGGGCTTCTCGCGACTGCCCGTCTATCGCGAGCGCATCGACGACATCGTGGGCATCCTCTACCACCTCGACCTGCTGCGCGCCGAGCAGCCCGATCTGCCGGTCAGCGAGCTGATGCGCCCGCCATTTTTTGTGCCCGAGACGCAAGAGATCGACGAGATCCTGGTGCTTTTGCAGCGCGAGGCGGCGTCGGCGGCGATCGTGGTCGACGAGTTCGGCGGCGCGGTCGGGCTGCTGACCCTCGAAGACGTGCTCGAAGAGATCGTGGGCGAGATTCACGACGAATACGACCCGCAGGGCCGCTGGTGGCGCGCCGTGCCCGACGGCCACCTGATCACCGCCCGCGCGCCCATCGGTGAGCTGAACGCGCACTTCAAGCTGGGGCTGCCCGAAGACGCTGACTACGAGACGGTCGCAGGGTACATGCTCGACCAGCTTCGTCGCATCCCGCGCGTCGGCGAGGCGGTCACCCTGGCCGATGGCCGCCGCCTCACCGTGCGCCGGGCCAACCCGCGGTCGATTCAGGAGGTCCACCTGAGCGCCGCGCCCCGACCGCGAGCCCCCACATGAGGTGCGGCGACCCTCGCCGGGTGGCCCTGCCCCCGTGAGCCGGCGCCGCCCGGTGCCGCCGCTGCTGCCGGCCCTGGCCTGGATGGTGGCCCTGCCGCTGCTCTGGGGCCCCGGCCTCGCCAGCTTCCTGCTGCTCGATCCGCTGGCCACCGCCGCCGTCTACCGCAACGGCGCGCTCGCTGGTCTGCTGACATTGGCCCTCGCCGCCTGGCGCCTGCGCCACCGCCTGCGCAGCGGCTCGGGCGGCGAGGCGGCCTTCCTCGCCTCGCGGGATCTGACCCTGATCATCGCCGTCGCCGCGGTGGTGCGCTGGGGCATCGAGCGCGCCGATCCGGCGGTGCCCTACTTCGAGGCGTTCTC
>JAGQJJ010000980.1 GCA_020430675.1 Myxococcales bacterium | reverse complement strand
ATCACCGCCCATAAGCTGCATGGCCCCAAAGGCATCGGCGCCCTGTGGACGCGGGTCGGCATCGAGCCGGTCTTTCGCGGCGGCGGCCAGGAGGGCGGGCGCCGCGGCGGCACACAATCGGCGCCGCTGGCGTGGGCCTTTGCCGAGGCCGTCGAGCGCCAGCTCACCGACGCCGAGAAGGTCACCGCGCTGCGCGATCGGCTCTGGGCCAATGTTCAGGCCCTTCTGCCCGAAATCCGCCTCACCGGCGCGCCGCCGGGCCCGGGGCGGCTCGGCAACAACCTGCACTTCTGCGTGCCCGGCCTGCCCAGCGGCCCGCTGCTCAACGCGCTCGCCGCGGCCGGCCTCTGCGCCTCGGCGGGCAGCGCCTGCGGACACGGGCGCTTCAGCCGCGTGCTGGCCGCCATCGGCCGCCAGCCCGACGACGGGGCGTTTCTACGACTCTCGCCGGGGCGGTTCACCACCGAAGACGAGATCGACGCCGCCGCCGCCATCGTGGCCGACGCGGTCGCGCAGCTTCGCCCGGTCTACGCGCGATGAGCCCGCCGCCCGTCGAGATGAAAGAGCTGCTCTGCCGCTTCGGCGAGCTGTGGCTCAAGGGCCGCAACCGCGAGCAGTTCATCCTGCGGCTGGTGCGCAACGTGGCCAGCGCGCTCGGCGCCGAGATGCGCGGCGCGCAGGTGCGCTTCGGCCGCGGGCGGCTCTTTGTCGAGGTCGCCGAACCCCATCAACTGCCGCGCGCGCTGGCCATCTGCGCCGATACGCCCGGCCTGACCAGCGTGAGCCCGGCGCTGCGCATCAACACCGACCTCGACGCGATCGAAGGCCACGCGCTGGCGCTCGCCACCGAGGCGTGGCGCGGCATCAGCGGCACGTTTGCGGTGCAGTCGCACCGGGCCGACAAGCGCCTGCCCTTCACCTCGCCGGCGCTCAACGCGCGCGTCGGCCTGGCGGTGCAGCAGGCCACCGGGCTGCCGGTCGACCTTGACGCGCCGGAGCATGTGCTGGGCATCGAGGTCGGCCACAAGTCGACCTGGCTGTGGGTGCGCACCGTGCCCGCGCCGGGCGGCCTGCCCATCGGCACCGCGGGCCGCGTGCTCTTGTTGCTCAGCGGCGGCATCGACTCGCCGGTCGCCGGCTATCTGGCCCAGAAGCGCGGCTGCGAGCTGGAGGCGATCTACTTCCACTCGCCGCCTTTTGTCAGCGAGGCCACGCGCGACAAGGTCGAGGCGCTCGCCGCCCGGCTCGCACCGCGACAGGGCGGGCTGCGCCTGCACATCGTGCCGTTTGCCGCGGTGCAGACCGCCATTCGCGCGCACTGCGACCCGCGCCTGACCGTGCTGCTCTATCGGCGGTTCATGTATCGCATCGCCACCGAGATGGCGCACCACCGCCGCGCCAAGGCGCTGTGCACCGGCGAGAATCTGGGTCAGGTCGCGAGCCAGACTATCGAGAACCTGACGCTGGTCGACCAGGTCACCGACCTGCTCACGCTGCGGCCGCTGCTGACGTTCGACAAGCTGGAGACCATCGACATCGCGCGCCACATCGACACCTTCGACATCTCGATCCGCCCGCATGAGGATTGCTGCACGCTCTTCGTGCCCAAGAACCCGGCCACGCGGGCCACGCAGCCGGTGATCGAGCGCGCTGAGAGCCGCCTTGACGTCGATGCGCTGGTGCGCGCCGCGGTCGCGGGCGCCGAGCGGGTGGATCTTTGAGCGTGCGCGCCCTGCTCACGCTGCTGTTCGCGGCGGCCCCGGCGATGGCCCAGCCCGAGCCCGCGGCGGTCGACGCGGCGGCCTATCCGTGGCTCGCCGACCTGCCCGACGCGCCGCCGATGGTGCGCCTCGAAGATCGCTTTGCGCCCCCGGCCGGCTTCACCCGCGCGCCCGTGGCCGAGGGCAGCTTCGCCGCCTGGCTGCGCGGCCTGCCGGTGCGCACGGATCGCATGTCGGTGCTGGCCTTCGACGGCCGCCCGCTCGCCCGACCCGCCGCGGCGATCATCGCGCTCGACGTCGGCGACCGCGACGTGCAGCAATGCGCAGACAGCGTGTTGCGCCTGCACGCCGAGTACGTCTGGCACCGCGGGCGCGCCGACGGGGCCGCCTATCACTTCACCAGCGGCGATCGCTCAAGCTGGAAGGGCTGGCGCG
>JAGQJJ010000979.1 GCA_020430675.1 Myxococcales bacterium | reverse complement strand
GCTCGGTCTGATCGCCGCGCTCCTCGGCCAGCCGCATCAGCTCGTCGAGCGCTTCGGCGTCATCGGGAAGAAAGGCGCGCACCGTGCGCCAGGCCTCGGCCGCGCGCGCCATGTCGCCCAGGCGCAGCTCGGCCACGACCGCCGCCTCGCGCAGCAAGGCGATGCGCGCGGTGGCTTCGGTGGCCAGGTTCTGACGCCGCCACAGCAGCGTGAAGACCGCGCCGTCATCGCCGCGGCGCGCTTCGATCTGCTGCAACGCGGTCAGGCCCTCGGGATCGTCGGGCGCGTGCTCCAGCAGCGTGGTCCAGGCGGTGGCCGCTTCGTCGCGGCGGTGCAGCTCATCGAGCAGCCGCGCCCGCTCGCGCAGCGCGTCGAGGCGCGCGGGGCTCGGCGCGCGATGCCAACGGCGGCCGAGCAGCGAGGCCAGCGCCGGGCGGTCATCGTTGAGCCGATGCACCGTCAAGGCGCGCTCGAACAACGCTTCATCTTCGGGTCGCTGGTCGACCAGCACCCGCAGCGCGTCGGCCAGCGCGCCCAGATCGATCGGCTCGGCCTCGGCCAGCGCGGCCAGACGCTCGGCCGCCGCGGCCCGCGTCTCGGGCGACGCTTCGGCCAGCTCGGTGCGCGCGAGCTGCATCGCGCCGCGCCGATCGCCCGTCGCGGAGTAAAGCCCGCGCAGCGCGATCATCGCCCGCTGCCGCGCCGCCGGCACATCGAGCAACGGTTCGAGCCACGCCACGCCGGTCGCCGCGTCGCCCAGCGGACCGGCGATGATGTCGGCCAGCTCCAGCCGCAGCGCGGTCGCAAAGACCCGCTCATGCGCTTCGTGGTCGACCACCGCTGCGGCGAGCACCTGCGACAGCGCCATCCACTCGCCCCGCTCGGCCAGCCCGTCGCGCACCGCGGCCAACGCCTCGGCGTCGCTCGGCAGCTCGGCCAGCAGGCGGCGCCAGGCCTCGATCGCGCCTTCGGTGTCGCCGGCGTTCATGCGCGCCGCCGCCAGCCCGCGCAGCCAGCCCTGGCGCACCGCCGTCTTGGGTTGTCGCGGCCCGAAGCGTCCATCGAGCGCGCCATCGAGCAACGCCGCCGTCGCCTGGGCGTCGGCCGCCGCCTTCGCCGAGTCGAGCGCCTCGCCAAAAGCGCGTTCATCATGGGGCCGCAGCTCGAGCACGCCCGTCCACGCGCCGTGCGCCGCCCGCGGATCGGCCACCGCGTCACGATACAACAGCCCGGCCCGCCGCGCCGCGCGCAGGCGTTGCTCGGTGGGCAGCGGCCGATCGATGGCCGTCGTCAGCCACGCCGCGAGCGCCGCCGGACCGCCGTGCACCTCCAACTGCTCGGCCACGCGCTGGAACAGCGCCTCGTCATCGGGCGCGCAATCGGCCGCCTCGGCCAGCCGCGCGAGCCCGGCCTGCACCTCTTCGCGCAAATCCAGGTGCAGCGCCGCCAGCTCCAACAGATGCCTCGAGGCCGAGAGCCCATCGACCTCGGCGTCGGCCCGCGCGCACAGGCCCTCGGCGATGACGGCAAACGAGGCGTCGTCGACCGCCAGCTCGGCCAGCAGCGACCACGCCGCGTCCTCGACCGTCGCCGTGCCTTCGCGCCGCAGCGCCGCGCGCGCCGCGTCGTAGGCGCCGAGCGGATCGGCCAGCGCCTCGCGCCGCACCCGCGCCTGCTCGACCAGCAGCGCCCGCTTCGCTTCAGGATCGGCGTGCACCTTGACCTGCAGGCCGAGCAGCCGATCGACCATCGGCCAGTCGCCGAGCGCGCGGTACAGGCGTTCGCCGGCCGCCAGATAGCGCGGCGTGCGCGGCTGCAGCTTGAAGGCGCGCAGATAGCGCTCCATCGCCGCCGCCGGATCGCCCATCTGCGTCTCGTAGATCTCGCCCGCCCGATACAGCAGCTCGGCGCGCTCGGCGTCTTCGGCGCGGATGGCGGCGGCGTCTTCGAATGCCCCGGCCAGCTCGACATGGTCGCCGCGGCGCGTGAACAGGTCGATCATCGCCTCCAGCGCGCCGGGCACGCCGGCCAGCCCCACGCGACGCAGACCGGCGGTGAAGGCGCGCGCCGCCTCGCCGCCCATCTCGACGCCGTGGCGATACAGCGCAAACGCCCGCGCCGGATCGCCCAGCCGCGTCTCGGCGTGCTCGGCCTGCCGCAG
>JAGQJJ010000978.1 GCA_020430675.1 Myxococcales bacterium | reverse complement strand
GCCACATCGCGGCCGACGCGGGCGGCGACGCCACCGTCGCGCAGGGCGGCGACCACCGGCGGGGCGCGTCGGCCGCCGAAGACAAACGGCGCCATCGGGGGGCACCACCACGCCATGCCGGGTCGCCGGTCCTCGCCGGGCAGCGGCGCCGGGTAGCTGATGGCGCTGAACATGCCGGTGACCAGCGACTCGCCCACCAGGTCGCGCAGCCACGCCTGATCGCCCAGGCCGGGCTGGATGGACACGACGGCCGCGTCGCCGGCGCCGGCGGTGAGCACTTCGAGCCAGCCGCCACGCAGCGCGGTCACGTCGACGCAGAGCCAGATGGCATCCCACGGCTCGGCGGCGGCTTCGGCGGGGTCGGTGAAGACCGAGAAGCCCTCGAAGCGATGCGTGCCGCGATGTTTGCCGCCGAGAACATGCACCGTGTAGCCGCCCTCCGCGGCCTCGGCGTGGCGCGGCTTGACCAGGAAGCCCACCTGGGAGCCGCCGCGCTGCAGGTGCCAGCCGAAGCACTGGCCGACCGCGCCGGCGCCGACGAGCAATGACTTCATGGCGCGGCGTCTTTGGCCAGACCCGCGTCGGCGACGGGGAGCAGAGGTTCGGGCGGGGCCTCTTCGATCACCAGCTGCAGCTCGGCGACGCGCCCGGCGGCGAGGCGGAAGGTGCGCCCGGCGCGGGCATCGGCGGGCGTGGGCTGCAGCTCGATGATGCCGATCTCGTCGTGGTAGCTGACGTCGGCGTCCAGCACCTTGAGCCGCACCGGCTGGCCGGGCTGCAACTCAAAAGAGGTGCTGATGCCCTCTTCGCCGTAGGTCTTGCTTTCAGTGTCTTCGGCGGTGGGCGTGAGCAGCACCTGGCGCGGTCCGACCCAGGCTTGCACGAGCAGGTCGGGCTCGCCCATCGAGTCCCAGCTGCTGCCATCGGCGGTGGTCGGCTCGACGCGCACGCTGATCAGGCGCAGGCGGTAATGGCCGGGGCGGTCAAGGTCGACGGTGCCCCCAGCGGCGCGCGGCGGCAGGGTGTCGGGGTCGAGCAGCGCGCGGCCGAGGCCTTTCGCTTGATCGCCGGCGCGGTCGACGCTGCCTTCGAGCACCTGGCGGGCCTCTTCGAGCGGGCCGGGCGGCAGCGCTTCGCCGTGCACCACCGCGCCCTCGGGCAGCGCGGCGCCGGGCGGCTCGCCGGGCTGCACGACCACCGCCTTCTTGCCGGTGACCAGCTTCTCGCTCTCGATGGTGAAGCGCGCGCCCGCGTCGAGGTGCGCCACGAAGCGCGGGCTGATCTCGAGGCGCGCGATGACGCCTTCGGGGTGCAGATCGACGTCGCGCACCTGCCCGATGGCGAGGCCGCGAATGCTGACGTTGTCGCCCGGCTTGAGGCCGCCGGCTTCGGGGAAGATGACCGCCACATGGCGCGGCGAGTCGCTGCACGCGAGCAGGGCGAGGGCAAAGAGGACGAGCATCGAGGAGCGGATCATGCGCCTCCCACCAGGCTGAAGAGCAGCTCGACGGCGATGGCGCCGAGCAGGCCGGCGACCACCGCGCGGGTCGTGGCCCGGCCGACCGCGTCCGAGCCACGCCGCGCGCCGCGACCGGCGTTGTAGGCCACCGTGACCACCACGCCGCCGGTCACCACCGCGCGCAGCAGGCCGATCAGCAGCGGCGCGGCGCGCACGTCGGCCAGCACGGTATGCGTGAAGCCGGCGGTGTTCTGGCCGAGCAGGGCCACGTAGCCGATGAACCCACCGAGCACGCCGAAGGCTTCCAACAGCAGCGCGAGCGCCGGGAAGCTGAGCAGCGCGGCGAAGAACAGCGGCGACAGCCACTCAGCCTCGGGCGACGTGCCGAAGGTGCGCAGGGCGTCGGCCTGGCGCAAGTAGGTCTTGATGCCGACCTCGCTGGCGACCCGCGCGCCGACGCGCCCGGCGAGGAAGAGGCCGGTGTAGAGCGGGCCGACGTGATGACCGAGCACCACGCCGAGCATCGAAGGCAGCGGATCGAGGTCATCGAAGGCGTAGCGCAGCGCCGAGCCGATCTGCAGGGCGGTGACCAGGCCCAGCACGAGGCCCGAAGCGGCGATGGCCGGCCCGCTGGTGACGCCGACGTCCCAGAGGCGCGCGAGCAGGGCGCGGCCGTTCGGGGCGCGCAGGCCGGCAAGCGCGGTCG
>JAGQJJ010000977.1 GCA_020430675.1 Myxococcales bacterium | reverse complement strand
GCGGGCAAGCCGCGCCGAGCCATAGGCATCGGTGGACAGATCATCGGGCTTGAAGAACAGAAACGCCCCGACCAAAAGGCCGGTGAAGAGACCAAGCCCGCCGAACACGGGATAGGTCATCGTGCCAAGCCCTGGCGCTGCTCGGGCTGGCGCTCACACCGATCGGCGCGGCGGCCCAGATGCTGTCGCCCGGACCGCTGGCCAGGCCGCACGCCGATCTCGACAGCGACGACGACTGCATGAAGTGCCATACCCGCAGCGAGGGCGTGCCCGACCGCCTGTGCCGCGACTGCCATACGCTCATCGACACCCGCATCGAGGCTCGCCGGGGCTACCACGGCCGAGCGATCGGCGGGCGGGCCTGCGCCGACTGCCACAAAGACCACCGGGGGCGCGGCGCGGCCCTCATCCGCTGGCCGGGCGGGGCGCCCGAGCGCTTCTCGCACGCGCTGACCGGCTACCGCCTCGACGGGGCCCACGCCGAGGCGGGCTGCCGCGACTGCCATACATCCACGAAGATCACCGAGGCCGAAGCCCGGAAGATCGACGGGACATGGCTCGGCCTGCCATCGACCTGCGCCGAGTGCCATGCCACCGACGACCCGCACGACGGCGAGTTCGCCGGGCGGGCCTGCACCGCGTGCCACGGCCAGGAGAAGTGGGACGCGCTCGATCGCTTCGACCACGATCGCTCCCGCTTCCCGCTCGTCGGTGAGCATCGCGACGTCGAGTGCGCCGGATGCCATACCCAGCCGCGCTACACCGGCACCGCCACCGAGTGCGTCGACTGCCATCAGTCCCCTCACCCGGCGGGCACGAAGTTCGGCCCCGACTGCGCGAGCTGCCACAGCCCACGCGGCTGGAAGAACGTCGTCTATCCCATCGCCGACCACCGGTTCTTCCCGCTCGAGGGCGGGCACGCCATCAAGGACTGCGCGCAGTGCCACGGCGAGAAGGGCAACGCGGCGCCGAGCCCGGCGTGCGCGAGCTGCCACGAGGACGTGCATACCGGCCGATTCGGCTCCAAGTGCCAGAGCTGCCACGACATCTTCGACTGGCGGAAGGTGCGGCGCAGCGCCTTCGATCACGACCGCACGGCCTTCCCGCTGAAGGGGCTGCACGTCACCGCGCAGTGCGAGGACTGCCACCCCAAGGGCAAGCTGAAGCCGATCGCCCACGAACGGTGCCTCGACTGCCATCAGGATCCGCACGGCGGCGAGGTGGGCGCGGTGTGCGAAGACTGTCACGTCGAACAGGGCTTCCGCCCGTCGACCTATCCGCTGGCGAAGCATACGACCTTCGCGCTGGCCGGGGCCCACGCGGCGACGGCGTGCGACGACTGCCATCGGATCGAAGACGCCTGGCGCTTCCGCAAGGGCGTGATCGAGTGCCACGAGTGCCATGAAGACCGCCACGAGGGGCAGTTCGGCGAGCGGCCGTGCACCGCGTGCCACGCCGAGACCCATTGGCAGCCGGCGTCAGCCTTCGATCACGCGAAGGTCTGGGCGCTCGAAGGCAAGCACGTCGATACGCCGTGCGCGCACTGCCACGCCGACGGGCGCTACGCCGAGACCCCCCGAGCGTGCGGCGAATGCCACGGCGCGCCGCACCTCGGCCAGTTCGCGGCGACCTCGCCCCGGCTGGGCTGCACCGACTGCCATACGCCGGCCGGCTGGACCGGCACCTACGATCACACCCGGGTCTGGCCGCTGGACGGCGCGCACTCCAACGCGGCGTGCAAGGACTGCCACAAGGAGGCCGCGGTCGCCGACGGGCGCATGACCGTGCGCTGGCGCCTCGGCTTCCAGGACTGCGCCCGCTGCCACTCGAGCCCGCACCGCGACCCGGAGGGAGGCGCCCCATGACGCCGGCGTTGATTCACGCGCTGTTCGCCGCCCTGCTCGCCGGCCCGCCGCTGCTCGCGGTGCCCCGGGGCGGCGCGGTGTTCGAGAAGTGCGACATGTGCCATGTCTCGACCGACTGGCACTCGATGCAGAGCGGGGCCAATGGCTTCGACCACGATCCCACCGGCTTCCCGCTGCGCGGATCACACCGCACCGCGACGTGCAGCGACTGCCACACCGACCGCCCGCTGCGCAGCGGAGACTGCGCCGGGTGCCACACCGATCCCCACCGGGGTGAGCACGACGGCGGCTGCGACGACTGC
>JAGQJJ010000097.1 GCA_020430675.1 Myxococcales bacterium | reverse complement strand
TCGACCTGCGCGCCAGCGTGCCTTTGGCGGCGATGGGTCTATGCGATGTTGAACCGGGCCAGGGCGACCTCGACCTCGCCAATGCGCGCCTGATCGCGCCCGGGGATCCCGCCCACAGCGTGCTGCTCGCCCGCATGCAGCGCCGCGATGGCAAAGGCATGCCCCCGCTCGCCACGCGCCGCATCGACGAAGCGAGCGCCGCCGCGGTGCAGGCGTGGATCGAAGGCATCGCCGCCTGCCCATAGGGGTCGCGCACGGCAGCGCCGATGACGCTCACCTCTCGCTGGCCATCGGTGGCGCTGAGTGTTCTACTGACCCCCAGTCAATCGAGGGGGGCAGGCGATGCTCTACTATATTGCGCTGGCAGTGGCAGTGGGCGGCGTGGCGATGTTCCTCTTGTCCGACGCCCAGTTGCGCTGGAAGCTCATCGCCGTCGGTCTGCTCGGTGCCTCGCTTGCGATGCAATTTGTCCCCGCGATCGCCGGGCGCGTGCCATGGCTGCTGCCGATGCTGCTGCAGATTGTCATCGCGCTCTGGATGCTCTTCTATTTCAGAGCGGGTGGCACCCTCGGCGGGCGTTCCGAGACGCTCGCGACCGCGCCGCGTCACACCGCCCAGGTCGCCACCGCCCGCCGGGCCACGCCCGCGGCCGAACCCGGCACCACCAGCCGCAACTGGATCATGCCGGTCATGGCGGTCGGCGTGGTCGCTGCCATCGGCGGGGTCATCTGGCAGGCCCGCCAGGACCACCGGGCGCGCGAGGTCTGCCGCAGCCTGGGGGAGCAGGTCTGCCAACAGATGGTCGAATGCCATGCCTTCCTCACCGCGCGGGAGCAGGAGCGCTGGACGACCGACCACTGCCAGCGGCTGGCTCAGGATCAGACCTGGTGCACGCGCCTCCTGGTCACGACCGACCAGGCCAAGGTCGAGACCTGCTATGCCTGGATCGCCGACGCGACGTGCAAGGAGTGGTGCCTCAGCGACGAGCCGAGCCCGTGCGACGCGCTGCTCAACGGCGAGGACGACGGCGGCGGGATTCATTGCGACTACCCATGGCAGCGGCATGCCGGGCTCTGACTGCGATGGGAGTCGGCGGGCGGGATCTCGCGCAACGTGGATGACAACGCTGCGCAGCGGCCGGTGATGGCGGGCGTTCGACGGCGCGAGGAGCGGATCAGAGGTCGACGACGGTGCAGTCGTCGATGCAGCCTTCGAGCGCGCCATCGAGGGCGCTGAGGCAGACGTCGGGGCGGCCACCGCCGGCGAAGCATTCGGCGACGCCCGCGTTGACATCGGCCATGCAGGCGTCGACGCACTCATGGTCGGCGGGCGGCGCGAAGCCTTCGGGCGGGGGAGGCGGCTCATGGCCTTCGGGCGGCTCGTGGCCGGCGGCCACGCCGCAGTCTTCGAGGCAGGCGTCGATGGCATCGTCCATGGCATCGAAACAGTCTTCGGCGCCACCGTCGGCGAGGCACTCGTGCAGGGCGGCCTCGGCGCCGCCGACGCAGTCATCGACGCAGGCGCCGGGACCGGCGAAGTCGTCCGGCGCCGGGACCGGCACCGACTCCAAGTCGCCCGGCGCGGGCACACCGCAGCCCGCGAGGCAGGCGTCGACGCCGCCGTTGATGCCATCGAGGCAGCCCTGGATGTCAGCCGGGTCATCGAAGCAGGCGGCGGTGGCTTCGTTGGCGGCGGCGAAGCACTCTTCGACGCAGCCGGCGTCGGGCACGTCGACCGGCGGCGCGGGCAGTTCGGGCAGCTCGGGCATCTCGGGCACCAGGTCGGCGGCGTCGGGCAGCGCGTCGGCGCCGCATTCGCTCAGGCAGTCATCTGCGCCCTGCTCGAAGGCCGCCACGCAGGCATCGGCCTCGCCGCCGCCCAGACACGCGCCGAGCGCCGCGTCGAGCGCTTCGGTGCAGGCATCGACGCAGTCTTCGATGGCTTCGCGATCGGGCGGCGCGGGCAGGTCGATGTCTTCGCCGCCGATCTCGCCCTCGACCGCCTCGGGCCCCTCTTCCGGGATGTCGAGGCCGGGGAAGCGGCAGCCGCCCGCGAGCAGGGCCAGCGCAAACAAAGAGGTGGTGGTGATGCGGAACATGGCATCCTCCATGGCATCTGGGGGCGCGCTTGATGACTCGCGCCGGGCTGTTGTCTCTCGTCCCTTCCGGGTCCGGGAGAGAGTTGCCGGCAGCCTTATGCATCCGTGGAAAAACTTTGGGGGCAGATCTCTTTTTTTGCGTCGCCCGGGTCAGCCGTCGAGCGGCAGTTGATACAGCCGGCCGGCCCAGCGGGGCACGTCGGCGGGCCCGGGGTGCAGGGCGTGGGCTTCGACCAGCGCGGCGAAGCTGGCGCGGGCGCGGGCGAAGAGGCCGATGGCGCCGGCGGCGCCCGGGTCGGGGTCGAAGACGCGCGCGACCGACAGCTCGGCGGGCAACGGGTCGAGATAGCGCCCCAGATAAGCGAGCTGCGCGCCGTGCCCGAAGGCCACCATCCACGTCTGCGCGGCGTCGAAGGCCATGAAGTCGCCGTGGGCAAAGTCGCGCGGATCGGTCTGCCGGGCCGGCGCAAAGCCGCATTCGCGCAGCTTCTGGGCGAAGTCCATCGCCGCTGGCGCCGCCAGGCCGCTGCCGAGCACCACCACATCCCGGGGCCGCCCTGAAGGCATGGGCGTCGCCTCGAACGCTCCAAGCCGACGCAAACGGTCCGCCGCCCGCGTACAACCGCGCGGCGAGCACCACCATCGGTAGGCCCTCGTGTCGGCCCGCGAGCCCTTCGCGCACGCCCGGCGCGGGCAGCACCACCGCCTGATTCTCGGGCCGGCCCTCGCGGATGAGCGCGTCGAGCGGCGTGTCGGGCGCGGTGGTGACCGCGTGCACCGCGCGCCCCCCCGCCAGCGCCGCGCGCGCCGCGGCGAGCACATCGTGATGGCGCCCCGAGGCCGAGAGCAGCAGCACGGTGGCTTTGGCCGGCGCGCCGCCGTCGACCAGCTCTTGCGGGGTCATCGCCCAGGCCGCCATGCCCTTGCGCGCGTGCAGGCGCGCCCAGAGCTCGGCGAGCCCTCGGCTGCCGCCCGCGCCGACCACCACCAACGGACCCGAGAGCGCGCGCCGCAGCCGCTCCACGCGCCAGCCCACCAGCGCCGCCTCGGCACGCTGCGCGGTCTCGGCCAATGTTTCGGTTACGGCAATCGCCGCCATCGCCTCGCCTCCGTTTTGTGGTAATTCCTTGTCACGATGTCTGCCTTTGGTCCAGCAGCATGAATGTATTGGCCCCCGGTAGTCTGGTCGGCAAATTCCCGATCACCCGGCTGATGAGCGCGGGCGGCATGGGCCTCATCTACGAGGCCGTGCACCCGACCCTGGGCACCAAGGTCGTCATCAAGACCATCCGCTCCGAACTGGCCCACGATCCGCAGATCATCGACCGCTTCTTCAAAGAGGCGCTGGCGACCAGCCGCATCCGCGATGAGCGCCTGCCGCAGATTTTTGATCACGATCGGCTCGATGACCATACGCCTTATATCGTGATGGAGTACCTCGAAGGGCGCGATCTGGCCGCGCGTCTTCAAGATGGTCCCCTGCCCGCGGCGTATGCCACCCGTCTGATCGTCGAGCTGCTCGAAGTCCTGCACAAGGTGCATCAGCTCGGCATCGTGCACCGCGATCTGAAGCCGCAGAACATCTTCCTGGCGCGCAGCGATCTGCTGGGCGAGGTGCCCAAGCTGCTCGACTTCGGTGTGGCGCACTTTGTCAACGAGGGGCTGACCTCGCCCGGCGAAGTCATGGGCACGCCGCTCTATATGGCATTGGAGCAGGCCGAAGAGGGCGGACGCATCGGACCGTGGACCGATGTCTTCGCCGCCGGCATCGTGCTGTTCGAGTGCCTCGCGGGCGTGGGTGAGCGGCCGTGGGGTTCGCCCAACGTGCTCGGTTACCTGGCGCGCCTCAAGACGCGCACGCCGCCGCGTCGGCTGACCGATCTGGCCGCGGGCGTCTCGCCCGAGCTGGAGGCGGCCATCGAGCAGGCGCTGTCGGTCGATCCCACCGAGCGCTACCCCGACGCGGCGCGCTTCGCCCGGGCGCTCGAACCCTTCGCCCAGCCGCGCAGCTCGCTGTTTCAGGGCAATAGCTTCGCCGCGGCGCCCAAGGGCCGCCAGACCAGCTCGGTCGAGTCGGCCGACACCGTGATCGAGCGGCGCACCGCCGCGGCGTCGGCCATCGTGGCCACGCCCTCGCGACCGCGCACGATGACCACCGTCGCGTTGCAGCAGCTGCACCGCCGCCTCGCCCAGCTCGGCCCCGAGCGCGCCACCCGCGGCGGCGCCGAGCAGCTTCGCCCCGGCGAGCGGCGCTATGTCACGCTGCTGTCGCTGACGATGCACATTCAGTCGAGCCTTCCGGGCACCGAGCCCGAAGACGTCGACACGGTCGCCGACCAGGTCTTCGAGGTCTTCCACCGTGTGCTGATGCAGGCCGAGGGCCATGTCGAACCGCCGATGGGCTGGTCGCTGATCGCCGCCTTCGGCCACGAGCGCACCCGCGACGATGACGCCGAGCGCGCGGTCAGCGCGGCGCGAGCGCTGATCGGGCAGCAGCGCGCGGTCGACGAAGCGCTCAGCGAGTATGGCTACGGCCTCAGCGTGCGCATCGGGCTGCACAGCGGCTTCGTGACCCGCACCGCGCGCGCCGGGCGCGACGTGGTCACCGGCGACACCGCCGAGGTCGCCCGTCACCTGGCCATGGCCGCGCCGATCAACGGCGTGGTCATCAGCCGCGCCACCGGCGGCATCGTCGGCAGCCACTTCACCCTGCGCCCGATGGGGCTGGTCGAGGTCAAGGGCCGCGCCCGCCCGGTCGAGGCGTTCGAGGTCTTCGGCGCGGCCGGCGTCGCCACCGAGGCCCGCACCCGCCCCGGCGCCGCCCGCGGCTTCTTCGGGCGCAACGACGCGCTCGAGACGCTCGAGATGGAGTACCTGCTCGCGTCGGTGCAGTCGGGCGAAGTGCGGGTGGTCGAGGTCATCGGCCCACCCGGCGCGGGCAAGTCGCGGCTGCTCGAAGAGTTCGTGCGCCGGCTGATGGACGACACCGGGCGACATACCAACGTGCTGCGCGTGCAGCCGGTCGGCTTCTCGCCCTACGCGCTGTGGCCCGATCTGCTGCGCCAGATTCTGTTCGCCGGCGACCCCACGCGCCCGGCGACGAGCGACGTCACCGCGCGCCTCGCGCAGCTCGCCGGCCTGCTCGAGACCGACGCCGCCGACGAGCTGCGCGCGCAGAGCGAAGTCGCCGCGCTCATCCTGGGCCGCGACGAGATCGAAGCCCCCGAGCCGGCCGAGCCCGAGCTGTTCGGCGCCCGCCTGCGCTCACTGCTGGTGCTGGTGCTCGCCGCCGCCGGCCGGCGCACGAGCAAGACCTTCGGCCGTCCGCTGGTGGTCATGCTCGACGACCTGCAGCGCGCCGACGCCGCCAGCCTTGAGCTGCTCGACGCGGTGCTCGGCATGCTGCGCGACCCCATGCCGCCGCTCTTTGTGCTCTGCGGCCGCTCGACGCAGGCCCTGGCCAGCGATTGGGTGCACCGCGAAGAGGTGGTGCTCGGCCCGCTCGACGGCGAGGCGCTCGATCGACTCATCGACGAGCTGGCCGGTGATCGCCCCGCCTCGCCCGCGGCGCGCGCGCTCATTCGCGAGCGCTCGGGCGGCAACCCGCTCTTTGTCGAAGAGCTGATCCAGACCCTGCGCGCCCGCAACCTGCTCAGTGCCGCGGAAGAGGCGCTGGCCGACTTCTCACCGCCCTCTTCGCTCTACGGCCTGCTGCTCTCGCGCATCGAGCGCCTGCGGCCCATCCTGCGCGCCGCGGTGCAGCACCTGAGCGTCAGTGGCGCCGAGATCGACCCCGATGTGTGGTCGACGGTGGCCGATACCCTGGTGCACGAGGGCGGCCTGCCCCCAGGTCTGCGCCCCGCCAATCTGCTGACCGCGCTGGTCGACCACGACCTCCTGGTGCGCGCCGAGGTCGCCGGCCGCACGATCTACCGTTTCCGCCAGCCGCTGCTGCGCGACGCCGTCTACAGCACCGTGCTGCCGCATAACCGGCGCCTCTTGCACCTGCGCTACGCTGAGGCCATCCGCGGCGATCAGGAACGCCCCGACCCCGAGGTCGCCGCGCGGCTGCTCTACCACTACGGCCACACCGACGCCGACGCCGAGACCGTGCAAGTGGCGCGCATCGTCGGCCGCTGGCGCATGGGCCTCGCCGCCTACACCGAGGCGCTCTCGGCGCTGCAGCTCGCCGCGATGTTGCAGGACCGCGTCGCCGAGGCCGACCCCGGCCCGCGCATCGGCACGCTGCTCGACCTGTCGTGGACGATGTTCTGCCTGGGCCGCCTCGAAGACGCCGCCGAGCGCGCCGGCGAAGCGCTCGCCGCGGTGCCGCGCGAGGCCGAAGACCCGGCCATGCTCGGCCTGCGCGCCCGCGCCCACGGCATGCTGGCCCAGGCCGCGCATTACGCCGGCGTCTGGGAAGAGGCCCGCACCCACCTGGAGAACGCCGAGCACCTCTTCCGGCAGGCCGGCCGCCCGATCGACGCCGCGCGCGCGCTCTCGACGCTGGGCTTTGTCATCCGCAGCATGGGCGGCTCGCTCGAAGAAGCCTTCGAGCTGGCCAACGAAGGCTGGGCGGTGCTGCGCGACAGCAACGCCCGCGGCGCGGTGGTGCGCGCCGGCCACGATCTGGGCAATATCCTGCGCGATCTGGGTCGCCACGAAGAGGCGGTCGCGGTCTTCGATCAGGCGCTCGCGATCGGCGAATCGGCCGGCGGCAAGGGGCCTTACGTGCGCCTGCCCTGGCTCGACGCGGTACGTTCGGGCCGCGCGATCGCGCTCGCGGCGCTCGGCCGGCTGGAAGAGGCCGTCTCCGAGCAGCGACAGGTCTACGCCCAGGCCGTGCAGGTGCGCAACCCGGTGGCGCAATGCCTGTCGAGCTACCATCTGGCCACCCATCTGGCCGATCTGGGCGACCGCGAGGCCGCGCGCGAGATGGCCGAGACCTCGCTCGAAGTCGCCGGCGAGGTGGGCATGCCCGGTCGCGCCATGAAAGCCCGCCTGCTGCTCGCCCGCATCGCCGCCGACGGCCGCGACCGCACCCAGCAGCGCGAGCACCTCGAAGCCGCCGAGTTCCTCGCCCGCGAGCGCGGCGAAGAGGTCTGGTTCGACGCCGCGGTCGTGCCGCTGGTGCGCCTGCTGCGTTCGCTCGGCGAGCGCGAGCGCGCGCAAGCCCTGGTCGCCGAAGCTCGCCGCCGCGCCCGGGTGCTGCGCACCCCCGCGTTCACCGCGCGCGTCGAAAGTCTCGCGCTTGAGGGCGACCCCAACTGACAATCGTCGTCCGCGCTTGTATGCTGCCGCGCAGCCACCGACGACTGGAGAGCCCATGCCCCCGTTCGACGAGCCCGCGCTGCGCGCGTTCGGCCAGCTCATCATGCGCATGCAGGCCGGCGCCGCGCTCACCCGCGAAGAGACCCGCGACGCCTACAACCAGATCTTCCAGAACCGGCAGCCCGAGCTCCAGCAGGGCGCCTTCATCGCGGTGCACCGCGGCAAGGGCGAGACGGTCGACGAGCTGATCGGGGTCGCCGAGGCCCACCACGCCGAGTGGTCGCGCTGCTTCCCCTTCGTGCCCAAGACGCCCACCCCCCACCTGGGCGTGGTCGGCGTCGGCATGGACACCCTCAAATCGTTCAACGTGTCGAGCACCTCGTCGGTGGTCATCGCCGCCTGCGGGGTCTACGTGCACAAGGTCGGCGCCCCGGGCATGACCGGGGTCAGCGGCGCCGCCGATGCGTTCACGCTGTGGGGCGTCGACCCCGCCGGCCCGCTGGCGCAGCAGATCGCCGCCGTCGAGCAGTGCCGCCTGGGCTTCACCACCCCGGTCAGCCCCGAGATGCGCACCATGGGCATCGGCCGCGTGCTCGGCCAGATGCGCATCGGCACGCCCATCCACTTCGCCGGCCCCGTCGACCGCCACAGCGGCGAGGTGCACAAGATCGTTGGCGTGCCGCGCCCCGAGCTGGTGGTGCCGGTCTGCGAGGTCATGCGCGCCCTGGGCTACAAGCGCGCGCTCGTGCCCTGCGGCGGCTCGTCCGAGATGCCCGACCGCTTCATGGATGAGTACAGCAATATCGGCCCCACCGAGGTCGGCGAGCTGCGCGAGGACGGCACCATCCTGCGCTATATCGTCACGCCCGCCGACGCGGGGCTCAAAGAGGCGCGCTACGCCGACGTCGACGCCGCCGAGACGCGCGAGGCCAACGCGCGCGTGGGCGCCCTGGTGCTCGCCGGCAAGGACGCCGGCCCGCGCCGCGACCTGGTCGCGATCAACGCCGGCGCCGGCCTGTGGATGATGGGCGTCGCCAAAACGCTCGCCGAGGGCACCGCGATGGCCACCGAGGCCATGGCCGACGGCCGCAGCTTCGCCCAGATCCGCGCGCTCATCGAGCACCAGAACCGCGACCCCGCCGGTGGGCTCGCCGCGCTCGACGCCCTGATCGCCGGTTGAGCGTCTCGCTCGAATGGGCCGCTGTCGGGCCCGGCGAGGTCATCGTCGCCGATGAACGCCGGGCCTGGGTCCATCAGACAAGCGAATTGAATTTCGGTGATCCATTCGCCGAGCCGATGCATGGCCCGGGCAGCGAAGCCACGACCGGCAAGCTGCTGGAAGGTGCGATCGGGCTCGGCCTGCGCGCCGCGCGGGCCAAAGCGACGGGCGCGCCGCCGCCGCTGACGCTCGAACGGTGGGCCTGGCGACTTTGCGGCCTGTACCACCTGACCACCCACACGCCCGCGCTGCTCAGCGAAGCCGAGGCCCGCTTCCGCGCCGCCGGCCGCGCCGAGCTGGCCGACTGGGCCGAGGCCAAGCGCATCGACGAGCGCGACCACGACCGGCTGGCGCTGCTCGATCTTGAAGCCATGGGCTACGACGCCGAAGCCACGGTCGCGCGCCTGCGACCACCGGTCGCGCTGGCCATGGTCGCGTGGTTCGAAACCGCCGCGCGTGCGCCGCTGCCCCTCGGCGTGATCGCTTACGCGCACACCGTCGAGCGCCTCGCGCTGCGTTTCGGCCAGCCCTATCTCGACCGCGTCGCCGCGCTGAAACCCGGCGTGCGCATCACCCGCTGCCTCAAGATTCACAGCGGCGTGGGCAGCGACGTGCGCCACGTCGCCGAGAACATCGCCCTGGTCGCCCGCCTGCCCGCCGCCGAGCGCGCGCGCATCGTTGTTGCGTGTAGGCAGATCGCGCAGCTATCATCCACCCCACCCCGTGAAGGATACCGCTCGCAAAGCTGGCTCGAAGACGAGTTGGTGCGGGTCCGGCGGGTGGATGGCCCAGCCCACCCCCCGATGGGACGGGGTCGGAGCGAAAGGAACGACCATGGTGTCGAAGAATGAGATGTGGCGAGACATCACCAAGCGCGCCTGGGATGACCCCGCCTTCAAGGAGCGACTGGTCAACGATCCGGCCTCGGTGCTCAAGGACTACGGCGCCAGCCTGGAGTCGGGCGTCAGCTACCGGGTCGTCGAAGACCGCCCCGGCCTGCGCCACC
>JAGQJJ010000976.1 GCA_020430675.1 Myxococcales bacterium | reverse complement strand
AACCAGGCCAGCCGCGCGGCCGGGCTGCCGTATTACCTGGATCCGACGGTGTTTTTCTTCCGGTCGGCCGAAGGCAGCGGGCGCCACTTCCGCATGCGGGCGCACCGGGTCGAAGCGGTGCATCGCTACGCGGCCGGCGGGCGCGACTACGCCACGCTGCACGTCCGGCGCATGGGCGGGGCCGACGGCTCGACCAGCCTGCTGGGTTTCAGTCGCGATGTGCAGCCGTTTGCGCTGGTCGATCTGGACGAGGCCGACGACTTCGAGACCGCGCTGGCCAGCTCGGCGCTGGAAGACCCGCCGCGCTGTGAAGACGCGCGACGGGCCGACGGCAACGAGGGTCTGCTGCGCTGCGGCGAGGTGCTGGCCGAGCTGCTGCGCGCCGATCCGCGGGGCCTGGCGCCGGCGTTGATCGCTTTGACCGACCGCCACGAGCTTCAGCATCAGATCGACGGTCCGCACCTGCGCATGGCCAGCGCCGTGCTCGACCGGCTGGGCCATCGCAGCGAGGCGCTGCAAGACCGCGTCAATCGCGAGCTGTCGGCCTATGTCGCCGAGATGACCACGCCCGCGGCTTCACCTCGGCTGGGTCTGGTGCACCTCGTGCGGTTTGCGCTCAACGGCGACCGCGGCGCGCTGTTTCACATCGCGGTCCTGGCCTTCGAGGCGCTGGGGGACACGTCGCTGGTGGACGAGGACGCCAGGCTCGACCGCTCGGCGTTGACCGCGACGTTCGTGCGGCTCGCCGCGCTCGATGAAGACGCGCTGCGGGCGCGGGCGGCCGAGGCGTGGGGCGACCTCTACGGCGGGTCGCTGGCCGAGGTGACGGCGCTGGGCGCCACCACCCGGCCGTGATCGAGCCGCAGCGCGCGGTCGCCGAGCGAAGCGATGTGCTCGGGATCGTGGCTGACCTGCACCAGCGTTCGGCCCTCGGCGTGCAACCCGCGCAGCAGGTCGAGCGCCAGGCGCACCCGGCCGGGATCGAGCGCGGCGAAGGGCTCATCGAGCAGCAACACCGGCGCGGGTTGGCGGCGCGCGATCAGCAGCGCCAACAACTGCCTTTCACCGCCGCTGAGGGTGCTGGCGAGCTGATGCAGGCGCCCGTCGAGGCCGATGGGCGCCAGATCGGCGGCGTAGCGCGCGGCCAGCGCCTTGCGGCCGTGGCCTGGGGCGTCGGGATCGGCGATCAGCAGGTTCTCGAACAGCGTGAGCATCGGCGCGGTGCCCTGGGTGGGATCCTGGCGCACGAGGAAGACCTGCCGCCTTCGCCGCGCCCGGTCGGTCGCCAGCGGGGCGCCGGCGACGGTGATTCGGCCTGCATCGGGGCGCTGATGGCCGGCCAGCGTGCGCAGCAGCGTCGATTTGCCCGAGCCGTTATGGCCGACCAGGAGCAGCCATTCGCCGGCTTCGATGCGCACGTCGACGCCGGCCAGCGCCTCGACCCGCTGGCCCCACCGCTGGTAGGTGACCCGCAGGCCCTCGACCTCGACGGCGCTCATCGCCCCGACTCGGCCAGCCCACCCGAGCCGCGCCGCCGCACCGCGACGACGACCAGCACAAAGGCGGCGGTGAGGAACTTGAGGTCGGTGGGCGTGATGTCGAGCCGCATGGCATAGGCCGCGAGCAGTTGATAGGCGACGCTGCCCACCAGCGCCGCCGCGATGACGTAGGTCAGGACCGACAGGCGTTTATGCGGCACCAACCGCTCGCCGAGCGCCATGCCAGCGATGGCCAGCACCAGCACGCCCTGGCCCATGCCCACGTCGACAAAGCCCTGGTACATGGCCAGCAGCGCGCCGCAGCCGGCGGCCAGCGCGTTGGTCGCGGCAAGGCCCAGCACCAGCATGCGGGTCAACGGAATGCCCAGGGCGTCGGCGAATTGCGGGTTGGTGCCCGCCGCGCGCAGCCGCAGGCCCAGCCGGCTGCGCAATGCCAGGGCCAGCAGCGTGGATCCGACCAGCAGCAGGCCGGCCAACAGCATCAGCGTGCGCCATGCGATCGGGCTGTCGGCAGCGCGATCGGCGTCGCCGACGGCGGTGAAGATCGATGGCAGATCGATCAGCCCCACATTCGATGTGCCCAGCGCGCGGAAGCTGGCCGAGTAGCACATGGCGATGACGATCACCGCGGCGAGGAAGCGGTTGATGCCCAGGCGCACGCTGAACAG
>JAGQJJ010000975.1 GCA_020430675.1 Myxococcales bacterium | reverse complement strand
TGGCGTCGCCGATTGCGGCGAGGGGCCCTGCCCGCTGGGTCGCGACGCGCGGGATAATGACCGCGATGGCCGCATCGACGAGGCGGGCGAGTGCGCCGCGGGGTGCCCGCCGGCGCGGAACGGCGCAGACGATGACGCGGACGGCTGGGTCGACGAGGGCAACGAGGCCGATGTTGAACCGATCGATCCGCCGCAGGTGGGAGGAGACAACTGCCCCGACGTGGCCAACGTCGGTCAGGCGGACCTCGACGGCGATGGCATCGGCGATGCCTGCGATGATGACATCGACGGCGATGGCAGAGCCAACGCAGATGATCTCTGTCCGCGCGACCCGGGCGCGGCACAGATTGATACCGATGGCGACGGCCGCGGCGATGACTGCGACCCGGACGATGACGGGGATGGCACGCCCGACGCGGAAGACAACTGCCCGCTCGTCTTCGGCAGCCAACGAGACGCCGACGGCGACGGCGCGGGCGACCCCTGCGACGCCGACGACGACAATGACACCATCCCCGACGGCGCCGACAACTGCCCGTTGGTGGTGAACCGTGGTCAGGACGACCTCGACGCGGATGGCATCGGCGACCCGTGCGATGACGACGTCGACGGCGACGGCGCCCCCAACTCCATCGACGTCTGCCCCCGCTTGCCCAGCCAGGTGCAGCTTGACACCGACGGCGATGGCGTCGGCGACGCCTGCGAAGACGACGATGATAACGATGGCATCGCCGACGCCGATGACCTCTGCCCGCGCCACTTCGACCCCGAGCAAGCCGACCTCGACCGCGATGGCAAGGGCGACGCCTGCGACGATGACACCGATGGCGATGGCGCGCTCGATGCCGTCGATGGCTGCCCGCGGCTGTTTGAAGACCCGCCGATGGACAGTGACGGCGATGGCATCGGCGATGCTTGCGACGACGATGACGACAACGACGGCCTGCCCGATGACGCCGACAACTGCCCGACGGTCGCCAACCCGGCGCAGGTTGACATCGACGGTAACGGGCAGGGCGACCGCTGCGAAGCCGTGCCGACCATTCGCCGCGCCTTTCGCGCCAGCAGCTGCGCGCAACAACCAGGCGAGCCGCCCCCCACCCCGCTCTGGTTGCTCGCCGTCTTGCCCGCATTGCTGCACCGCCGCTGGCGCTGACCCGGTACTGACCGCGGTGCGCGGCGCCGTTGTGAGACGCCTGCATCTGCACCGCCCACTTCGCGGGGTGCCGTCGCAGCCCAACCCCAGGCATAGGTGGCCAACGAACCGGCCTCAGATACGTAAACATACGTAATTTACGCAACACGCGCCCAAACTTGCGGATGGACCTTGTGTACAGCGTCGAGGTCCGTCATGCCCGAGTTCGCGCGTCAGGCAGCCCCCGCCACCGAGGTCATCTCCGCTCGACCCCCGCGCGATCAGCCATGAGCGGCTTCGAGCAGGTCTACCGCATCCTGGTCGACGCAGGGGTCGTCGAGAGCGGGCTCGCGCCCTCGCAGGAAGACCAGACAGCGGCGCATGCGCAGAGCGCCGAATTGCTCGGCCAGCCCCCATCGCCTCCGCGAACCGCCGCTGAAGCCCAGTCCGCCGAGTTGCTGGCGCCGGACCCGGTCGCGGATTGCGTGGCCGAGCGGGGGGGCGACCCTGGTTTCCGCGACGCGGGCGTGCCCGAAGCCGCCGAGACCGCTGCCCTGACCGCAGCCTGCGAGGCGGCCGAGCAGGGGCAAGCGGCCTTGCCGCCGCGCCCGGAGCCCATCTCCACGCGAGAGGTCTTGGCCGCGCAGTCCGCCCATGCCTGGCAGACCGACAGCCTCACCGCGCGGCTGACCGACGCGCAGATGGCCGGCCTCGACCTCGGCGATCGGATGGCTTTGGTGCGCAACCTCGCCGATGGGGCGCGGGTCGACGGCGAAGATGAGAATACGATCATCCGGCTGCTGGCCACCGCGCCCGACCCTGCGGCGGTGCTCGTCGAGCTTCGCGTCGAGCGATCGGCGCTGTTCCGCTTGCTCGACCAGGTCATCGACGGCGACAACCACGCCGAGTACCGCGCGGTGCTCCGGGCGGCGTGGTTCGCGGCGCTTGGTCCGACCGAGGCGGCGGCGGCGATGCAGGCGCCCGTCGCCGCGCTGCCCTGGGCCGACCCGGGGCTCTTCGGCACGCTCACCGGCGA
>JAGQJJ010000974.1 GCA_020430675.1 Myxococcales bacterium | reverse complement strand
GACCTCGGGGCCGTGATAGCCATCGAATGGCATGCGGACGACATCGCCGAGGGGCACGCTGGCTCCGGCACGTTTGGTCGCGTTGGCGGTGAGGGCCAGTGCGCCGAGCGTCATGCCGTGGAAGGCATGGGTGAAGGCGATGATGTCGGTGCGCCCGGTGACCTTGCGGGCCAGCTTGAGCGCCGCTTCGACCGCATTGGTGCCGGTCGGGCCGGGGAACATCACCTTGTAGTTGAGGTCACGCGGCAACAGGATGTGACGCTCGAAGGCTTCGAGGAAGGCGACCTTGGCTTCGGTGGCCATGTCGAGCCCATGAGTGATGCCATCAGCGCTCAGATAGGCGAGCAGCCGCGCCTTGAGCGCGGGGTGGTTATGGCCGTAGTTGAGCGTGCCGGCGCCGGCGAAGAAGTCGAGATAGGTGCGCCCGCTCTGGTCGCGCAGCCGGGCCCCCGCGGCGCAAGTGAACACGGTGGGGAAGGCCCGGCAATAGCTGCGCACCTCGGATTCAAGGCGTTCGATGGTGTCATTCATGGGTCTCTCCGGAGGGGGCCGATTCGAAAGAGGGTCTCCGCTTCGTGGGCGAGGGGACCGAAGTCTGTCGCCGCAAAGCCGCGCCCGCGATGGCAGGGCGTACCGCGCGCCTTGGCGAAGCGTGAGAAGAGGTGCTGCGAGGCCTTGCAGCTGTGGGCGACGGTCGCCTCCAGATGGGTGGCCGTCCGACAGGCAGGCTGCGCGATGAGCGCGTTCAGCAGCCGACCGCCCAGACCCTGCCCGCGCGCTTCGGCGTGCACGCCAATCTGCCAGACAAAGATGACATCGGGCCTCTTTGGCGGGCGATAGGCCGCGACAAAGCCCACGAGACGCCCGTCGGCCTCGGCGACGAGACAGGTGTCTCCGAAGTGGGTCGCGAGCAACAGGTAGGCATAGCAGGAGTTGGACTCGAGCTGCTCCATCGTTTGCACCAACGCCCAGATCGCTGGACCATCGCCACGCGATGGGTGCCGCAATGTGATGGGGGCGGGGGCTTCGGCGGTGCGGGCCATCATGAACGCATCTCCATCGCGGCGCGGGGCGCGGTGGCCGCTGGTCGCGCCGGCGGCAGCGGGAGGCCTGCCGACGCGCTGCGCGCCTTCAACGCCGACCAGCGATCGCCGAGCCGCGCGCCGCCATCGCCCGCGCTGAAGAGCACGTCGTGGACCGCGGTGACCAACGCCGACCCCAGGTCGCGATCGACGACAAAGCTGAGATGGGTGTCATCGGCCGCGTGGCTGACCAGGTGGACCTTCGGCGTCGCAAACAGGCGCAGGCACCCCGAGATGTGTTCGAGCGCGCTTGAGATGGCAGTGCCGACGATGCTGACACACATGACATCGGGGTGCAGCGCTGGCTCGCAGACGATGCTCAGGTCGCGCAACACGCCCGGCAATCGCTCGGCGGCCGCCGGGTCGGCGGCCAGGTCAACGGTGGCCCGAATCTCGGAGGTCGAGCTCGACACGAGGTCCATCGAGATCAGATGGCGCTCGAAGCATCGTGCCACGCCGGCCATGAAGCCGATCGGTTGCCATCGGCGCGGGCGCCGCATGATCACCAGACAGAGCTTGTCGCGCGAGGTGACCGCCCGCAGGCCATCGGAGGGAGGACACCCGTCGATGATCGTGCCCTCGACTTCGGGATGGCGCGTCCAGCGGATATGCAATGGGATGCCCGCCGCCTTGACCGGCGCCAGACAACGCGGGTGCAGAATCCTGGCGCCCAGCGCGCCGAGCACCGCGGCCTCGTCGTAGGTCAGCCGGGGCACCAACCGCGCCGAGGCCGCCCGCCGCGGGTCGCTGGTGAACAGGCCGGGCACGTCGGTCCAGATCTCAAGCCGTCGCGCTTCCAGCATCGAGGCGAGGTACGACGCCGACGTATCGGAGCCTCCGCGCCCCAGGAGCACGGTGTCGCCTTGGGCGTCGCGGGCGATGAAACCTTGGGTGATCGTGACCTCGACCGCGGCGTCGGCGAGCCGCCGCTGCACCTCGGCCGAGGGCGCGCAGGCACACTCTGCCGACAGGTGGCTTGACGGCCCCGTGGCCCCGCCTGGCGAGCGCGCCCGGAGCACCTCGCGCGCGTCGAGCCAACGCACGCGCAGCCCCGTCGAGCTCAGCCAGCGCGCGGCGAGGCGCGTCGACAT
>JAGQJJ010000973.1 GCA_020430675.1 Myxococcales bacterium | reverse complement strand
CCCTGTTCAAGCGCCAGCTCATAGACCGCATCCGCATCCAGCGCATCGACCAACGCCCGGGTCAACGTCCGCAAATCTGCGCCACCGGCCGTCGCCTCAATGGCGGCCTGGTCGGCCGGGTTCAACTTGCGATTCAGCCGCGCCAGCCGGTCAGCCACCGTCGCCACCAGGTCCGGCTCGATGTGGCCGCCGGCGCTGTGGGTCAGCATTTCCAGCAGCTTGGGCAGGGGGACAGTCCGCTTGCGGTTCAGGGTGGGCGTCGTCTCCACCGGGTCGACCTCGGTCACGCCAATAGCGTCGACGAGGACAAAATGCTCCTTGTGGCCGGCGTCGGCGCTGACCAGGGCTAGCTCATCCGGCCGGATCACCCGCGTTCCCCGCCCCCGCATCTGCTCAAAATAGTTACGCGACTTCACCAGCCGCATGAAGAGCAAACATTCAATTGCCTTGACATCGGTGCCGGTGGCGATCATGTCGACCGTCACCGCGACGCGTGGGTGGTAGCTGTTGCGAAAGGCCTGGATGAGCTCGTCGGGCTTGTGCGAGGCGCTGCGGCGGCGGGCGTCGCCCTCTTCGCGCTCGGGCTTGTAGGTGATCTTGGTCGCGGCTTCGTTGGGCAGCGACCACTCTTCGCGCAAGATGCGCACGATGTCTTCGGCGTGGTCGTCCGACTTGGCGAAGATCAGGGTCTTCGGGATCTCGGTGCGGCCGGGGAAGATGTCGGTGAAGAGGCGGGCGCGCAGCTCGCGCAGCACGGCGCGGATCTGGTCGGGCACGACGACGCTGCGGTCGAGTTGGGGGGCGGCGTAGGTCAGATCTTCGTCGAGCTTCTGCCAGCGCATGGCGCGGGTCTGGCGGTCGCGCTTGCCGATGACGGTGTCCGGCGCGGCGATGACCGTTGCGCCCTGTTCGGTGACCTGGGTGCGAATCTCGTAGACCTCGAAGGGCACGTTGACGCGGTCGCGCACCGCGTGGATGTGGCGGTACTCGCTGACGACATTGCCGCGGAAGAAGCCATAGGTGTGCCCGGCGGGGGTAGCGGTGAGACCGATGAGCGAGGCGTCGAAGTAGTCGAGCACCTGGCCCCACAGGGTGTAGATCGAGCGATGGCACTCATCGATGACGATGACATCGAAGAAGTCGGGCGGCAGCGCGGGGTTGTAGACGACCGGCACGGGCTCGCGGACCAGGGCCGAGCCGCTGCCGGTGAAGGCCGAGCCCTCTTCGAGCGCGTCGTCGAAGGTCTCTTCGCCCTTCAGGATGGAATACAGGCGCTGGATGGTGGTGATGACCACCTTGTTGACCGGGTCGAGCTTGTTGTGGGTCAGGTTCACCACGTTGTAGAGCTCGTGGAACTTCCGGCCGTCGTCGGGGGTGGTATAGGCCTGGAATTCCTTGTGCGCCTGCCGGCCGAGGTTGCCGCGGTCGACCAGGAAGAGCGTGCGGCGGGCGCCGCCTTCTTTGATGAGGCGGTAGAGGATCGAGATGGCGGTGAAGGTCTTGCCCGAGCCGGTCGCCATCTGGATGAGCGAACGGCGCTTGCCCTCGCGGATGCTGGCTTCGAGCTTCTCGACGGCGCGGATCTGCGCGGGCCACATGCCGGCGGTGTTGAACGCCGGGGCGAGGCGCATGCGGCCCTTGAGCGTCGGCGCCGCGGGCGCGCCGGGTTTGCCGTGGCGGCGGTCCAGCTCGGCGTCGAGCCAGACGCGCAAGGTCGCCGGGCGGTGGAACCAGAAGACCTCGCGGGCCCTCGCCTCGGGGTCGAGGCCGTTGGTGAACCGGGTCTCAACGCCGGTGCTCTCGTACAGGAACGGCAGCGGGCGGATGGGCGCAGGGAGGTTCTGCGGCGCCCGCGCGGCGTAGTCGCGCGTCTGCGCCTCGACGCTGGCGAGCTGCGTGCCGGCAGGCTTGGCTTCGATGACGCCGACGAGGTGGTTGCCGAGGAAGAGCAGGTAATCGGCCGGGCCGGCGCCGGTGCGGAGTTCGCGGACCGCGACGCCGGGCGCGGCGGCCAGGTTGAGCGCGGCGCGGTCCTGCACGGCCCAGCCGGCGGCGGTGAGCATGGCGTCGATCTGGGCGCGGGCCTTCTGCTCGGGGGTCATCGCGCGGGCTCCGAGGGCGCGGCGTGGCGGTGGGGGCGTTGGTGGCGCATGTCGTCCCGGGTTGCGGCTCGAAAGCG
>JAGQJJ010000972.1 GCA_020430675.1 Myxococcales bacterium | reverse complement strand
CACCCGGCGCCTGGGCCGCGCGCCGCCCGCCCGCGGGCTGTGGCTGCGCGCAGTGCCGATCGGCGGCTGGCTCTTTCTGCTGCTCGGCCTGCTGCTGCCCTTCGAGCACCCCGCGCTGTGGGCCATCTGGTGGATCGATGCCTTCCTCAGCGTCATCGTGCATGGCATCCAGCTCGTGCCCGCGCTGCCCCGCGGGCGCCGCGCCGGCTACCCGCGCTGGCAGACCGTGCTCTACACCTTCCTGTTCGGCGCGACGTGGTGGAAGCGGCTCGACCCCCCCACCGCGTCGCCGCCCCGTCTGTCGTAAGGAGTCTGCATGTCCACCTCGATTCGCGACCACCTGCTGGCTCTGATGCGCACCGAACTGCAATGGACCGGCCCGCTGCCCGCCGAGCCGCTCTCGACGCATTTCACCTCTTTGCAGCTCATCAACTTCGCCACCGCCGTCGAAGACCACTTCGAGGTCGAGCTGACCCCGGAAGCCACGCTCGGCCTCGATGCCATCGACGATCTGGTGGATGCCATCGAGGTCGCCCTGGCCGAGAAGAAGCCATGATGCCTGCTGATGACCTGACCCTCTCGCCGGACACGGTGCCCGGCCGCCTGCAGCGCGCCGCTGCGCAGCAGGCCAATGACGCGGGGCTCTGCTTCGTCGATCGGCATGAGCGCGAGATCGAGCAGCCCTGGCCTGCGATCTGGGCCGGCGCCTGCCGCGCCGCCGGCGCGCTCGCCGCCTTGGGCGTCGCCAAGGGCGATCGGGTGGCGCTGCTCTTGCCCACGGGCCTCGAAGTCGTCCGCGCCCTGCTCGGCTGCCAGTTGTTGGGCGCCGTGCCGTTTGTACTCGCCCCGCCGCCGCGCCTCGGCCGCCTCGACGAGTACCTCGCGCGCACCACGGCGCAGGTCCAGGCCGCTGGCGCCGCGCTGATGCTCGCCGACGCGCGTGCGCACGCCGCGCTGGCTCCGGTCGTCGAAGCCGCTTCGCCCCCCTTGGGCCTGCACCCGGCTGACGTGGTCAACCAAGGCCCCGCCTTCACGCCGGGCCCCCTCGACCCCGACGCCCTGGCGCTCATCCAGTACTCGTCGGGCACGACCGTGCACCCCAAACCGGTCGCGCTCACGCATCGGCAGATCATCGCCAACTGCGATGCCATCATCGACCGGCTCTTTGCCGGCGACGCGGCGCCCGTCGGCGTCTACTGGCTGCCATTGCACCATGACATGGGCCTCATCGGCGGCTTGCTGCTGGCGATCTGCGGCGGCCGACGCCTCGTGCTGCTGCCACCCGAGGCTTTCATCGCACGCCCCGCGGCCTGGCTGCGCGCCCTCTCCCGCCATCGTGGCACCTATGTCGCCGCGCCCAACTTCGCCTACGCCTACAGCGCCGCGCGCGTCACCGACGCCGAGCTGGAAGGCTGCGACCTGTCTGCGTGGCGCGTCGCGATGTGCGGCGCCGAGCCCATCGCCGCCGAGGTCGGCCGCCGCTTCTCCGCGCGCTTCGCCCGCTTCGGCCTGCCCGCGACCGCCTTCGCGCCGGTCTATGGCCTGGCCGAAGCCACCCTCGCGGTGACCTTCGCGCCCTTCGGCCGCCGCGTCTTCCGCACCACCCGCGTCGAACGCGCCGCGCTCTGCGCCAACCGCGCCGTGCCCGGCGACGACCTCGACCTGGTCAGCGTCGGCCAGCCGCTGTCAGGCATCGCCGTCCAGATTCGCGCGAATGGCCGCGCCTGCCCCGAAGGCGAAGTCGGCCGCATCTTCGTGCAGAGCCCGGGGCTGATGGCGGGCTATTTCGGCCGCGAAGACACCCCGATCACCGATGGCTGGCTCGACACCGGCGACCTCGGCGTGCTGCTCGACGGCGAGCTCTACGTCACCGGCCGCGCCAAGGACGTGGTCATCATCCGCGGCCAGAACCACATGCCGCACGAGATCGAAGAGGTGACCTCCCGCGTGCCCGGCGTGCGCCTGGGCCGCGCCGCCGCCGTGGCCGAACTGACCGACGATGGCGAACGCTTGCTGCTCTTCGCCGAGACCACCGCACCCACGCCCGAGCTGGCCGAAGCCATCCGCCGCGCCATCCGCGCCGCCATGGGCCTCGACCCCGCCGAAGTCATCCTGCTGCCCGCCGGCGCCCTGCCGCGCACCACCTCGGGCAAAATCCGCCGCGGCGAAACCCTGCGGCGC
>JAGQJJ010000971.1 GCA_020430675.1 Myxococcales bacterium | reverse complement strand
GGACTCAACGGCGGCCGGCACTTCGGCGACCCCTGGCGGCGGCGCAACCGGCTTGAGAGGCGCAACGGAAGGCATTGTCGAGGCGACGGGTCGTTCGACCGGCGCCGCGCGCTCGACGGCAGGCGCGACGACACCGTTTGGCCGCGCCTTTTGCAGCAACTCGGGCGCCCCCCGGCGCACCCGCTCGACCCAATGCGCCGGCGGCCCCTCGTCCGCCTCGTCCGGCGGCGGCTCGGCGGGCGCCGCTGCCGCCGCCGGCTCCAGGCGTGCCTCCAGCGCCGTCATCGCATCGCGAATGCCGCGCACGACAAACAGCACGCCGGCTCGCACGCCGCGTCGCAGAGCCTTTCGGGGCCGAGGTCGCCTCATGGCATCACGCGCGTCCGAGCATCTCGTAGACCAGGGTGACCGACTCGATGGCGACCTCGCGGGCCAAGGCATCGAGCGGGGCGCCCTGCCACTCCGAGGGCCAGGCGTTGACCAGATCCCACCGCATCACCTCGCGCGCGCCATCGGCGTCGAGCAGCACGATCGAGACGTTCTTGCGCTCGACCGCGCCGGCGACCGCGGTCATGAACCAATCCCAAAGCACCTTGGAGTCGGTCAGACCGTACTTCAGCGTGATGTCGCCGTACTCGACCGGGCCGGGCAGGCGATGCACCACCTGGCCGGTGCCGCCGGCGCGGTAGCGGATGGCGGTGACCTTGGCCCCCATGCCCGAGCAGCGCGTGAAGTGGCCGAGGGTCTGCCCCTGAATCATCAGCTTGAAGTTGTAGGCACGGTAGGGATCGACCCAGCCGCCGCCGCCCTTCTTTTCGTCGGCCATCACTCAGCTCCTTGTGTCGATGGGCCCGCGGCGTGCTGGCCGATGCGGAAGACGATGAACTCGGCCGGCTTGACCGGCGCGATGCCCACCAACACCACCACGCGGCCTTGCTCGATGACATCGGGCGGATTGGTCTCGGCGTTGCACAGCACGAAGAATGCCTCTTCCGGCGTGGCGCCCATCAGGGCCCCGTCGCGCCAGAACTGCATCAAGAACGCGCTGACATCGCGGGTGATCGACTTCCACAGGGTCTCGTTATTGGGTTCGAACACCACCCATCTTGTGCCTTCGGCGATCGACTCCTCGATCTGATTGAACAGGCGCCGCACGTTGATGTAGCGCCAGTTGCTGGTGCGATCGGCCAGCGTGCGCGCCCCCCAGATGCGGATGCCTTCGCGGGCGAAGCTGCGAATGACATTGACGCCTTCCAGGTTCAGCCCCGCGTGCTCTTCGCGGGTGACATAGCGCGTCAGGCCGAGCGCGCCGCGGATGGCTTCATTGGCCGGCGCCTTGTGCACCCCGCGGGTGCCATCGACCCGGGCGTAGACCCCGGCCAGATGCCCCGAGGGCGGCGCGTTGACCAGCGTGCCGGGCGCGAGCGGGTCGTCGACCACGATCCATGGGAAGTAGAAGGCGCCGAAGCCCCGATCCGACATGCGTGGCCGCAGCGCCGCGCCATCGCCTGCTGGCGTGTCATCGCCACCACGCGGCCGCGCCTCGGCGATGCGCGCCAGGCTGCCGAGATCTTCGACCGTCTCGGGGCCATCGAGCACCGCAAACCGGTCGCCAAGCTGCTCACAATGGCTCAGCAGCGCCTCGTGGCTGGCGGTATCGGTGAACCCGGGCGCGGCGACGATCGCCACCTCGTCTTCCAGCGCCAGCAGGTCGAGCCCCGCCGGCGCCTGGGGCGTGCCGACGAGCGATCGGCCCTTGATCGGCGCGATGAAGCATCGCTGCCCCCCGTTGGCGAAGAACCCATGGACCGCGAGCGACAGCGGCGTGCTCTTGGCGCCGTCCTCGCCGAAGGTGCGGATGAACTCGCTCCAGTTGGTGATCAACTTGGGACGAGCGAGCGGCTTGCCTTTCTTGGGCATCGGCACTTCGCCGACAAACCCGGCCGTGCTCGTGCCCACCGCGGTGATGGGACGCGGGCCGGTCGACTCCTCGACGACGTAGATGCCTGGTACAAAATAGTCAGGCATGTCAGTCCTTTCTCGGTTCCCATTCGACTTGGACCGGCTTGAAACCGTCCGCGTCGCCGTTGAGTGCCACGACGTGGCGCCGGCCGCGGGCGGCGAACACCATCGTCAACGTCGGGAGGCCCAGCGGCACCCCGGCAAATTCGAAGCGACCCT
>JAGQJJ010000970.1 GCA_020430675.1 Myxococcales bacterium | reverse complement strand
CCATCCTGCCAGATCGAGCGCTTGCCAATCGGCCCTCGAACCGGCATATCGATCAGATGAGCATCGCCCGCTACTACCTGGGGGCACCGGCCTGGGGCATGAAAGTCTGGCAGGGCACACTGTACGCGCAGGACGCGCGGCAGGCCGACTTCCTGCCACAGTACGCCCGGGTCTTCAACGCGGTCGAAGGCAATACGACGTTCTATCGCGTGCCATCGGCGCGCACCGTGGCGACCTGGGTGGCGGCGACGCCGCCCGAGTTCCGCTTTGTCTGCAAAATGCCGCGCGCACTGTCCCATGAGCGGGGGCTGGCCGACGTGGCAGATGAGATCGCGCGCTTCGGCGAGGTGCTCGCGCCGCTGGGGCCACGGCTGGGGCCGCTCTTCGTGCAGCTGCCGCCCGCGTTCGGGCCCGACCGGCTTGACCGGCTGGCCGCCTTTCTGGAGGTGTTTCGCGGACCCTGCGCGGTCGAGGTTCGCCACCCGGCGTTCCATCGCGGTGACGCCGTCGAGCGGCGACTCGACGACCTGTTGGCCGCCTTTGGAGCCGACCGCGCGGTGATGGATACCCGCCCGCTGCGGGCGGCGCCCGATCCCATCGATGAAGCCACGCGGCTGGCCCGCGCGCGCAAGCCCGATCTGCCGGTTCGACCTATTGCGCTCGGCCGCTTCCCGATGGTGCGCTACGTCGCTCACCCCCAGGTCGAAGCCAACGACCGCTGGCTGCGCCCATGGGCCGAGGTGGTCGCTTCGTGGCTCGCCGAGGGGCGCACGCCCTTCTTCTTCGTGCACAGCCCCGGCGATGTGGAAGTGCCCGCCGTGGCGCGTCGGTTTCATGCGCTCTTGTCTCGACTGACGCCGGTCGGCGAGATGCCCGCCGCGCCCCCGGAAGCGGCACCGCCGCCCGATGCGCAGCTCGCGCTGCTCTGAACCGCGCGCCGCGGTGGCATGAATCGTCGGCGCGCGCGCGGCAGGTGGTGACGGGCGCCGGGGGGATCTGATATGCCTCTGACATGCGCTGTGCGGCCCTCCTGACGCTGGCCCTTCTGGCCGTCCCGGCGGCGGCCCGCGCCGCTGATGGTCCCCTGCCCTGGCACCACGACGACTATGACACGGCGGTCAAGGCCGCGCGCGCGTCGGGCCGACCCATCGTCGTCGACCTGTGGGCGCCGTGGTGCCATACGTGCCTGTCGATGCAGCAGACCGTGCTGCGCGATCCCGCGGTCGTGGCGCAGGCCCATCGCTTCATCTGGCTGGCGCTCGACACCGACCGGCCGGGCAACGCCGACGCGGTGGCGCGCCTGCCGGCCCAGGTCTGGCCCACCTTCTATGTGGTCGCGGCCGACGGCCAGACCATCGAAGCCCGGCAGTTGGGATCCACCTCGGTCGAAGGCTTCGTCGCGTTTTTGACGCGCGGAGCTGCCGGCGCGCAGGCGACCGGCCGAGGGGCTCAGCGGCGAGCCGCCGATCGGGCCGCCGCCGCGGGCGATGCGGCGACGGCTGCTGAGATCTACCGCACGCTCCTGGCGACGACCGCCGGTGACCCAGAGCTGCAGCTCGCGCAGATCGGCGCGCTGTACGAAGCGGGCAAGAAAGCCGAGTGCGTGGCGGCGGGCCGCGATGGGCTGCCCCATATCGGCCTGGGCCATACGCCCGCGGCGGCCGACTTCATCTATTACCTCGACGCCTGTCTGCAAGGCACACCTGACGTCGCTCCGGCTGAGGCCAGGGCGCTGCGCGTCAAGGCCTTGACGGTGCTTGATGCGGTGCTGGCCGACGAGCAGGCGCCCTTGGCGGTCGATGATCGCAGTGAAGCATTGCGGGTCGCCCGCGAGTTGCACGATGCGCTCGGGCAGCCCAAAGAGGCCCGGGCCCGTGCGGAAGCGCAGCAAAAGCTGCTCGCCGACGCCGCGACCACGCCGCAAGCCCAGATGGCTTATGGGTGGCCCCGGGTCGAGGTTGCGGTCTACCTGCGCCGACTCGACCCGTTGCGCACCGAGCTGGCGGCGACGGTCGCGGCGCTGCCCGAGGACTACGATCCGCCCTACCGCCTCGCGTGGCTGCTGCATCAGTTCGGCCGCAACCGCGAGGCGGCGCCGCTGGCCGAGCAGGCGCGCCGCCTGGTGTACGGGCCCCGCAAGGCCCGTGTGCTGGGTCTGCTGGCCGATATCCACGCCGCGCAC
>JAGQJJ010000969.1 GCA_020430675.1 Myxococcales bacterium | reverse complement strand
GACCTCGTGCAGCAGCGCGTTGCCGCCGATGACGTGGAAGCGCAGGGCGTCGCCGGCCGTCCAGGGTGGGGTCTCGGCCGAGGTCGTCGTGTCGAGCAGCAGGTCGAAGCGCACGTCGGGCACGCGCACCGGATGGCCGCGACAGCCGGTGGTATGGGCCTTGGGGAAGGCCGACTGAAAGCCGCGCAGGCCGATGTTGTGGATCTCGTTGGGCGCCAGCAGCCAGCGCGGCGTGCCGATGGTAGCCAGCTCGGCCAGCGTCTGGGCGTCGGGCTCTTTGGGCGTGGGCGAGTAGAGCAGCAGCCCGTCGCCGGCCTGAAGCACGACCATGCGCGTCTGCAGCGTCAGGCCGAAGAAGCGCACCCACGACGGCTTGATCCACACGCCGGGCGCGTGCGCGGTCAGCGGCTCGGGGGGCGGCACCTCGGTCACTCGCGCACCTGCACGCTGCGTTTGCCGAGCAGGTTCACCCGCGTCTTGCGGATGGTCGCGGCCTCAACCACACGGCCATCGGCGTAGCGGAAGCGCAGGGCGTCTTCCGGGCACTGCACGATGCAAGCGCCGCACTGGATGCACTGCTCGGGTCGACGAATCTCGACCAGCCGGCGCTTGCCGTTCATCTGCAGCACATCGCGCGGGCAGACCTGCACGCAGTCGGCGGCGCCGGTGCAGCGGTCTTCGATCAGCTCGATCTGCGCCGGCATGTGCAGGGTGCTGCTGTTCCAGGGCGTCGTGCCCGCGAGGTCGATCGAGAGAATGGCCATGCTCACCACGCAGGCCCCGGTGACCGCGATCAGGTGCGTCGTCGTCGCGTCGCCGAGCAGCGCCAGCAGCCCGAGGCCGATGCCGGTGCCGACAACCGCGGCGCCGCTGAGGACCAGCCAGCGGCGCCAGGTGGTGACGGGAAGCCAGGGCAGCAGCGAGAAGAGGCCGAAGACCGCAACCGTCAACCCCGCCTCGGCCGCGGCCAGCGCGCGGGCGCCCCAGATCAGCCCGAACAGCACGGCGACGAGGGCGGCCATCGGCCAGTACCAGATGGACGCCATCTCCATGCGCTCCCACAGCGGAAACCGCACGAAGCGCTCGGCTTTGGCCACCCGCTGCCCGCGGGCGAGGAAGGCGGGCAGATCATCGAGGCTGGCCGGGCCCCAGCGCGTCTTGAAGCCGGTCGCGTCGGTGACCTTGCGGCGCTCGACACCGGTGGCGGCAAGTTGCGGCAGGATCACTTCGCGATGATCGACGCGCTCGGCCAGCCGCGACGTGCGGATGGCGGCGATGACATCGTGATGGGTCATATGGCCGCCGCCGGCGGCGCACCACACGTTGATGCCGCGGCTGTTGGCGACCAGAATCCAGGCATCGAGCCCGGCGAGCGCGTCGCGCAGGCGGCGCACGGTGAGCGTGAAGTTGCCGGTGACCAGCACCGGCGCGTCGGGGCCGGGTCGGCCCACGGCGCGCAGGCCCGTCGCCGTGCTGTGGGGCAGCATGCGCAGCGCGGTGTCGCGAGCCCAGCCGGGCAGGTCGCGGGCTTTCATGGCGACACCGGCCGCACGCCGCGCACGAAGAGGAAGCTGCCATCCCAGGGCCGCGTCTCTTCGACGTCGGCAAAACCCGCCGCCCGCGCGCGCTCGGCCAGATCCATCACCGGGCGCGTCGTGGTCTGCGTCAACAGATAGGTCGCCACCAGCCGCGGCAGGCGGCGCAGGCGATAGCCCAGACGCGCCAGCCCGCTCTCGGGCGCGGTCTCATCGGCGATCAGCAGCACGCCGCCGGGCACCAGTCGGCCGAGCGCGATGTGCAGCGTGTAATCCTGCTCATCGGGCGACAGCTCGCTCATCGCCAGGCACGAGACCACCGCGTCGAGGCTGGCTTCGGGGAAGCGGTCTTCAATCTCGGCCGCGCCCAACTCCAGCCACTCGACGCTGCCGTCGGATGGCACGGGTTTGCCGCGGGCGACCTCCAACATGCCGGCGTTGATGTCGATGCCGGTCACCTGCGCGCCCCGGGCGGCGCATGCCAGGGCCACGCCGCCGGTACCGCAGCCCACGTCGAGCACGCGGCGACCGGGCGCGGCCACCGCCTCGGCGATGCGGTCGTAGACCTGCTCGATGCGCCCGCCCGACAGCATGCGGATGCCGCGGTCATACCGCTCGGGCGTCGACTCCAGCACTTTCATCCAGACGA
>JAGQJJ010000968.1 GCA_020430675.1 Myxococcales bacterium | reverse complement strand
CTATCTGCTCGCGCTGATCGTGCAGGAGATGGACGGCGACGCCGCCGCGGTCACCGCGATGCAGTCGGTGCTGGCCATCGACGCCGATCACGCCGGCGCGCTGAACTTCATCGGCTATACCTGGGCCGACCAGGGCGTGCGGCTCGACGAGGCCGAAGCGATGATCCGCCGCGCCCTCAGCGGCCGGCCCGACGACGGCGCCATCGTCGACTCGCTGGGCTGGGTGCTCTATCGCAAGGGCGACCTGGCCGCGGCCGAGACCGCCCTGCGCCGCGCCATCGAGCTTTCGCCCGACGTGGGCGAGATCCACTTCCACCTCGCCGAAGTCCTGCGCGCTCAACGCCGCGAACCCGAGGCGCGCGCCGCCTACCAGGAGGCGGTCGAGCACGCCCGCGACGACGCGGAGAAGGCGCGCTTTGCCAAGGCGGCCAAACGGAGGGGTCGATGAACCTCGCCCACGCCGTCCGCGGCGCGCTGCTGCTCGCCGTCCTGGCGCTCACCGGCTGCCCCGATCGCCATCCGCAACCGGCCGACTACTCCGACGACCCGGCGCGCCTGATCGCAGCGGTGCAGCGTCAATCCGAAGCGGTGCGTTCATTGAGCGGCCAGCTCGCCATCGAGGTGTGGCACGACGGCGACCGGGTGCGGCTCAAGCAGTTCATCGCCGCTGACCGCCAGGGCCGCCTGCGCATCGACGCGCTCTCGCCCTTCGGCCAGCCCCTCTCGACGCTGGTCAGCGATGGCTCGCGGCTGATGATCTATTCGCTCGAAGACAAGAAGTTCTACGTCGGCGCCGCCACGCCCGAGAACCTCGCCCGCCTGATGCCGGTCGAGCTCGAACCCGAGACCCTCGCCGCCCTGCTGCGCGGCAGCGTGCCGATCATGGCCCATGACCGCGCGACCGTCTCGTGGAACGGCAGCGCCGGCGCCTATCGCCTCGACCTCGAAGCCGGCGAGCAGGGCCAGCAGATCGAGTTTGCGCCCGACACCCTGCGCGTGACGCGCCTGCGCCGTCGCGTGGGCGGCAAGCTGCGCTACGACGCCCGCTTCGCCGAGTGGACGGGCAAAGGCGACGCCGCCATCCCGCGGCGCATCCGCTTCGAATCGCCCGCCGACGACCTGCGCGTCGACCTTGAAGTGGTCGATCACCAGATCGATCCTGACCTGCCCGACGAAGCGTTTCACCTCGAACCCCCAAGAGGCGTGACCGTCGAGGCGCTCTGACCGCAAAGGCCGGCTCGCGGCACATCGCGCGTCCTGCCCCCTTTCGCCTGCGCGGGTCGGGGCGATAAGATGGCCCCGATCACGCTTCGTGGAGGCGCCTTGAGCGACAAGCTTCGGTTCGGCGAGATCCTGGTGCGCGCCGGGGTGCTCGACCGCGAGACGCTCGACCGGGTTCTGCGGGAGATCGGCGACTCGCCGGCCGACCTCGGCGAGGTGCTGGTCACAAGGAAACTCGTCGACGAATCGACCATGCTGCACGCGGTGGGCAAGGCGCTGAACCTGCCGAGCGTCAGCGTGGAGCAGGCGACGCCCGATCCGCGCGCCCTGCAGCTCGTGCCCCGCCAGCTTTGCGCTGAATACTTCCTGCTGCCGATCGAGGTCGAGCGCAGCCGAATGGGCGAGCATCTGCACGTCGCGATGGCCAACCCGGCCGATGTGCGCGCCATCAAGCAGGTCACCCGCCAGTCGCGGCTGCGCATCCGGCCGCTGGTGGCTTCAGCTCGCGAGATTCGCGTCGCCATCGCCCGCTGTTACGGCGAAGAGGCGGCGCCGGTGGCCGCCGAGCCGGCACCGAGCCCGCCCGAGATCCCCGTCGCGCCCCCGAGCCGTGCGTCGGGCGCCGGCACCGACCACATCTTCGACTTCGACGTCACCGATCTGTCGGCCTATCACGACGATCCGCCGACCACGCCGGGCGGCACCAACCCCGAGCTGCGCGCCGCGCCATCGGGGGTCGACCTGTCGGTGGGCCTGCCGCCCGCCGGCCTGACCAGCCGCCACTCGACCCCAGCGCTGGGCTCGGCGACCAGCCGTCACTCGACCGGATCGTTGAACCCGGTCGCGAGCCGCCACTCGACGCCATCGTTGAGCGTGCCGAACAAGACGCCGCCGCCGCCGGCCAGCAGCCGCACCTCGCGCCCCCCGATCGGTCCGCTCGACGCCCCGGCGCCGCGCACGCTG
>JAGQJJ010000967.1 GCA_020430675.1 Myxococcales bacterium | reverse complement strand
TCCACCGCCTGGAGCGCACCCGTGGCCGCGAGGCCGAGCAGCTCGCCGATTGGCAGCGCCTGGCCCGCCGCATCGGCCGCATGACCGCCGACGAGCTGCGCGATGAGGTCGAACGCCGGGCCCGCGATTACGTCGTCGACGTGGTCGGCCACTTCGACCGTCGGGTCTATCGCTTCGCGACCTCGGTGCTGCCCGTCGGCCTCGGCGCGCTGTTCAACACCACCGACCTCGCCCGCGGCTTCAACTCGATGCGCGACCTGTCGACGCGCATCCGGGTCGACGGCGACCTCGAGACGCTGCGCCGCCTCGCCGACCGCGGCACGCTGGTGGTGGTGCCGACGCATTCGAGCAACCTCGACAGCATCGTGCTCGGCTGGTCGCTGCTGCACGCCGGCCTGCCGCCGGCGACCTATGGCGCGGGCAAGAACCTCTTCTCGAACCCGCTCATCGGCTACTTCATGCGCAACCTGGGCGCCTATCGCGTCGATCGTCGGCTGCGCCACGTGCTCTACAAAGACGTGCTCAAGATTTACAGCGAAGTGATCATCGAGCGCGGCTACCACAGCCTGTTCTTCCCCGGCGGCACCCGCAGCCGCTCGGGGCTGGTGGAACAGAAGCTCAAGCTCGGCCTGCTGGGCAGCGCGCTCGCCGCGTTCTCCGAGCGCCTGCAGCGCGGCGATGACCGCCCGATCTATATCGTGCCGGTCACCATCAACTACCCGCTGGTGCTCGAAGCCGAGACGCTGATCGAAGACCACCTCAAGGCCTCTGGCCAGGCGCGTTACATCATCGATGACGACGAGTTCAGCCGCATCGGCCGCATCGTGCAGTACGCGGTGCAGGTCATGGGGCTCGAGTCGACGATGGTCATCCGCTATGGGCAGTGCCTCGATGTCTTCGGCAACAAGGTCGGCCCCGACGGCCGCAGCCATGGGCCCGATGGCACGGTCATCGACCCGGCTCGCTACTTCTATCGCGACGGGCGCCCGGTCGCCGACGCCGCCCGCGACGCCGAGTACACCCGGCAGGCCGGTGCCGAGGTCGGCGCTGCATTCCTGCGCGAGACGGTCATTCTTCCGACGCAGTTCCTGGGGTGGCTTCTTTTTGAGCGAGAGCGCCGCACTGCGCCCCATCTCGACCTGTTCGCTTTGCTGCGCACGACGAGCAATGATCGCCACGATCTGACCGAACTGTGCAGTGATGCCGAGCGCGTCCGCGCGCGACTGGTCAAGATGGAGGCCGCCGGTCAGGTGCACCTCGACGCAACCGTGCGACACGGCCCGATCGACGAGGTCATCGAAGGCGCGGTGCGCACCTTTGGCATGTACCACCTGCGCAGCGCGGTCGAGCGCGCCGATGGGGCGCTGATCGTGCGTGACCCCAAGTTGCTGTTCTTCTATGGGAATCGCCTCGCCGGCTGGGCGGGCACGCTGCGGGGGGAGCTGTCGTGAGCGCCTGGGCGGTCATCGGAGACGGGGAGTGGGGCCGCGCCTTGGCGCGCCGGCTGGCGCGCGCCGAGCACGCGGTGCACCTGGTCGGCCGGCGGCGCATCGGCGCCCGCGCGCCAAAAGACGTCGAGCACACCACTGATCTGGGCGCCGCGCTCGCCGGCCTCGAACGGGTGATCATCGCGGTGCCCATCGACCAGTTGGAGTCGATGCTGACCCGCGCTGCGCCACATCTTGGCGGGCATCACCGGGTCGTCGCCGCCTCGCGCGGGTTGACGCCCGGCACGCATCTGCGGGCCAGCGAAGCGCTGCGTGCGATGACTGCGGTGCGCCAGGTCGCGGTGCTCGCCGGTGCCGCCGACGCCGATGCGCTGCGGCGCAAGACGCCCGCGGCGGTGGTCATCGGCTCGGCCTTCCCGGCGTGGGCCGCCGAGATTCAAGCCGCCCTGGTCTCGCCCTCGTTGCGCGTCTATACCAACAGCGACACCGTCGGCGTCGAGCTGGCCAATACCATGGCCGCGGTGCTGGCCGTCGCGCTCGGCGCCGCGCGGGCGATGGGCGTCGGCGCCTCGGCCGAAGCGACCGCGTTGACCCGCGCCGTGGCCGAGATGGACCGCACCGTCCAGGCGCTCGGCGGTCAGGCCAACACCGCATATGGTCTGGCTGGCCTGGGCGTGCTGGCCGAGCTGCTTTTTGAGGGTGAGTCGCCATCGCTGAAAGCCGGCGCCGCGCTGGCCGCCG
>JAGQJJ010000096.1 GCA_020430675.1 Myxococcales bacterium | reverse complement strand
CCATGTCGATGTCGGGCCGGGTCCCCGGGATGGGGTTGGCCGTGCCATCACACACGTAGAACCGCCGCTCGGACTGGATGTAGGTGCCGCCCACCCACTCGCCCCACGTCGCCGCCGGCAGGATGACGTCGGCGTAGAGGTTGTTCGGCGCGTGGCGGTAGATCTCCTGCACCACGTTGAAGGTCCTGGCCAGGGCCGGCCGCACCAAGTTGTGCTGGTCGGGCAGGTCGATATGCGTGGCGTAGATCAGAAAGGTCGCCTTGACCTCGCCCTTGAGCGCCCGCTCCATCATGCCGATGGCCATGCCCGGGTTCGCCGCGCTGGCCACCGCCGCCAGCCGCTCGCGCGGCACGCGCCAGGCGTCGGCGATATGATCCCGCCAGGCGCCGTGGTCCAACCCCTGGTTGAAAGGCAGCCGCCCGGTGAGACCGCCGGTGAGCCGCTCGCCCATCGCGTTGGGCTGACCGGTCATCGAGAACGGCCCACAGCCGGGTCGGCCGATGTTGCCGGTCAGCGCCATCAGGTTGATCAGGCTGACGGTGTTGTTCTGCCCGTGGATGTGCTGGTTGTAGCCGATGCCCCAGAACGAGAGCACCCCGCCCTTGCCGCGCTCGCGGCCCTTGATCGACGCCGCCGCCCAGGTGGCAGCCACCTCGCGCAGCAGCTTGGGCTCGATCATCGTGATGTGCTGCACCTGCTCGGGTGAGTAGCGGGTGCGGCAGGCCTCGACGTAGTCCTCCCAGCCGGTGGTGTGCAGCTTGAGGAAGTCCCACGCCACCGCGTCGGGGTGATCGGCCAGGATGACATGGGCCAGCGCGTTGTGGATGGCGATGTCACCGTTGATCGTCGAGAAGTGATAGGACTTCGAGTCCCGGCCGATCTCCTCATAGCCCTGCACGGTACCGGTGCGCCGGGGGTCGACGACCAGGGTCGGGATGCCGGTGCGCGACTTGTGGTCGGCGATGCGCCAGAAGACGATCGGGTGCGCGCCGCGGGCATTGTGACCCCAGTGGGTGACCATGTCGGCCAGCTCGATGTCTTCGTATGACGTCGGCGGGGTGTCGCTGCCCAGCGACTTGAAGTAGCCGGTCACCGCCGAGGTCATGCACATCCGCGCGTTGGCCTCGATGGTGTTCGAGCCGAGCACGCCCTTCATGAATACGTTCTCGAGCCACTGCCCCTCGACCGGCAGTTGCCCGGATCCGTAGAGCGCCACCGAGTTACCGCCGTGCTTCTTGACGATGTCGGCGATCTGATGGGCGATCAGCTCCTCGGCCTCCTCCCACGACGCCTCGCGGAACAGCTCGGGGTCGAAGCGACCCTTGGTCTTGCTGACCTTGCCGGCGATGATGTCGGTCATGTCCTTGCGGATGAGCGGCTTGGTGAGCCGGTCGACGTAGATCGCCTCGTTCGAGGTCAGGCCCTTGATGCACTGCAGGCCCTTGTTGGTCGGGTGATCGCGGTCGGGCACCATGCCGACGATCTTGCCCTTCTCAACCTGGATCAGCGTGCCGCAGCCGACGCCGCAGTACGGGCACTGGGCCAGCAGGTTGTTGGGCACGTCCTTCTCGGGCGGCGCGATGCTGTCCTCGCCCGCCGATTGTGGGGCCTCGCCGTGGGCGACCGCTTCGGCGGGGGTCTCGGCGCCCTTCTTCTTGCCGTTCGAGCAGCCGATGGTGACCAGCGCGCCGCCCGCAGCGGCGCCGCCGAGGAAACGGCGCCGGTTGAAGCCGGTCGAGCGCGGCTCGGTGGGCGGATCGACGCGGACCTCCTCGGCCTTGAGGGTCCAGATGTCGGGCTTGCCCTCGCCGGGCTTCTGGGTGGGCTTCATCGTGAACTCCTCACCACGCCTGATGGCGCAGATAGGCGATGACATCCTCGATCTCCTGCTCGTCGAGGTTGGCCACCGCAGTGGGTGCGTCGGACGCGAACGGGCGCATGGCGGTCAGGCTCTTGCCGTGGGTGATGACATGGCGCAAGTAGCCGTTGGTGACGCTCGACAGGAACGCCTTGCGGCCGATGCCGGTGCCGCTGCCGGACTCCTGGTAGCCCGCCCCGCTACGGCCGTGGCACGTCGCGCAGATCTCGCGGAACCTCTTCTCGCCGGTGGGCACGTGGCCGTCGAGCGGTGACTCGTCGAGTTCGACCGGCTCGGTCGGTACCTCGGTGCGCAGCCAGGCCACGATGTCCTCGATCCGCTCCTCGCCGAGTACGGGCCCCCACGGCGTCATCGTGGTGCCGGCCCGCCCTTCGGAGATGGTCGCCTTCAGCATGCGATCGCTGGCGGCGGCCAGGAAGCTCTCGCTCGTCAGCCGCGGCGCGATCCCCATCCGACCCTCGCCCTCCGCGCCATGGCAGCCGGCGCAGGTGGCATAGGCTGCTTTGCCTCGCGCGGCGGCTTGGGCGTCCACGGCAATGGTCCGCATCCTGGCGTCCGCTGGCGCCTCACCAGCGGACCCCGAACCTGCCCCCGCCAGGGCAGCCTTCAACGCCTTGACCTCAGCGCTGCGGGCCGCTTCGGGGATCTCGCGGGGTGCGCCCAGGTCGATCGGCCCCCAGCAACCGACCAAGAGCGCCGACATGGGCAATGCCAGTCTCGATGCATGCATCTCCGATTTCCTCCTCATCGGGTGGCCGCAGCGAAAGCATCGGGCGTGCCAGATCGAAGTGACCTCCCGCCACGCACCCGGCACATTCGCGCCCTCTTGTAGTTACCAGACCGTCCCGCTACCGCGCGGCACGTGGCGCTGTGGTAACGCGATGCGGCCACAGAAAGGCGCACCTTGAATGCGAATTCAGGCGGGCTGTGATCGCCGACGCGTGCATGCGACTTGCTTGTCCGGACGGCGATGCAACACCCTGCTCCGATACACCGCGCCCCGTCCCGGTACCGGCTCCGCAGCACGGCAGCGCCGACCCTCCTCGTCGGCGTGGTCGCCCTCGCATGGGCTGCCGCCAGCGCTGCGCCTGTCGAGTGGAGGCCAGCACCCGATTCGCCGACTGCGATGGGGCCGGCCGAGCAGGCCCGCATCGTCCTGTTGACCGCGGGGTGGTGCCACTGGTGCAGCGTCTTCGATGCAGAAGTGCTGCGGTCACCCGCGGTTCGGGCGGCGCTGCACGACAGCGCACAGCCCCTGGTCGCCGACGTCGACCGTCAACCGGCCTGGCTCGACTTGCCGGGGGTGACCGGCCTGCCCACGCTCGCGCTCTTCGATGCGGACGCACGCCTGATCGGACTGCGCTCGGGTGCGCTGCCGACGGAGACCGTCCTGACGATGCTGCGGGTCCCGGCGAGTGGCCGAGCGGGCCACGGTGGAGCCGACGATCGAGGACGCCTCGTGTCCTGGCCGACGTGGACTTTGACCGCCGACGAGGCCCGCCGCCAGCTGAATGTTCTTGAAGGCGAGTTGTTTATTCGTGTTAACGACGCCGACGGCGGCTTCGCGACCCCCGCCCGGCGCCCACACCCGGCCGCGCTGTGGGCGCTGGTGCGATGGCATGCCGCCGGCGGCCCCGACCGTGCCCTACGCTGGGTCGATCTGACCTTGGACTCGGCGCTGCGCGGCGAGAGCCCTCGGCTCGTCGGGCGCGCGCCGCCTCTGCCTGCGCTGACGGCCTCCGCCCTGGCAGCGGGCAGCGCTGATCTGATGGCCGGCGGGCGCGGGTGGCCCGAGCGAGCGCACCCCCTTTCCACCCTTGATCCCTTCCGCGGTTTGCGCGACCCGGTCGAGCACGGCCTCTATCGTTACGCCGAGGGGCCCGGCTGGTATCACCCGCACTTCGAGCGCCTCGCCGCCGACAACCTGGCGTGGGTCGCCGTCGCCCGCGCCCGTGGACGGGCGTCGGATGCCATCGGCATCGAGTACTTCGTCAGAGATACACTTGGCCGCCCGGATGGCAGTGTCGCCGCCCACCAGCGCGCCGACCCGTTCTACGCCCGGCTGACTGCCGCCGAGCGGCGCGCGGTGCCTCGCCCGGCGGTGACCGCGCTGTGTACGACCGCCGATCAGGCTCGCGCGGCGCGGGTTTGGTCGCACGCCTGCACATCGCTCATCGACGGCTTCGATGGGCGCTGGCCAGGCACCGCTTGGCGCGACACGTCACGGTCGCCCGCGCCGCCCGATGCCGTCGGCGAGCTGTTGCTGGCTCTGGCGGGCTGCCCCGACGGCGGCCCGGCTGCGCGCGTGCTGGCCGATGTCGTCGTCGCGCGCTGGCAGGCCGGCGTGCTGCCCGGCCCCTGGGCGGCGGCGCGACTGAACCCGCTGGTCGACGGCCTCTGCGCCGCGTCCGCCGAGCACTGCGGACCCGCCCTCGCCGCGCTCGAGTTCGTGCCCTTCGATCTGCGCTACCCGCCGCCGCTGGCGGCCCTGCAGACCTGGATCCGACGCGCCGAGGCGCCATCCGAGGAGGCCTCCGATGAGTGATGTCCTTCAGATCACCGACCCCGACGCGCCGAGCGAGTCCCCGCCGCTCTGGCGCGCCGGCCTCGGCTTCCGCCCGTTCTTCCTGCTCGGTGCCGCCCACGCCGCCCTCGTGGTCGCTCTGTGGGTGGGCACGCTGGCCGGCTGGTGGGCCGTCGGCGACATGGGCTGGCACGCCCGGGAGATGACCTACGGCTTCGTCGGCGCGATCATCGCCGGCTTCCTGCTGACCGCCGTGCCCAAGTGGACCGCGTCGCGGCCGCTGGTCGGCTCGGGGCTGGGTGGTCTGGTGGCGCTGTGGTGCGCCGCCCGGATCGCCGCGTTGTTCGGGCCGGGCTGGGCGACGACCGCCCTGGTCAGCGGCTTCTTGCTGGCGCTCGCCGGATGCATCGCGGTGCCCATCGCCCGCGCCCGCAAGCGGCGCAACTACGGCGTGCCCTTCGTCGTGCTGGCCCTCGCGGCCTGCGCGGCGGTCGAGCAGCTCGCCGCGCAGGGCATCGCGCAGCCCGGGCCCGGGCTGCCGCGCCTGTGCGGCATCCTGGTGGTCGTCTTGCTGATGGCCGTCGTCGGCGGCCGGGTGCTCCCGTTCTTCGCCCGCAGCCGCTTCGGCGACGCCGCCCGCGTGCCGCCGCCCCGGCCGGCGCTGGAGTGGCTCTCGCTGGGCTCGCTGGCCGCGGCGATCCCAGCGACTTGGCTGCTGCCGAACAGCCCCATACTCGGCGTGATCTATCTCGTCGCCGGCCTGTTGCACGGGCTGCGCCTCGCCCGCTGGTCGTCGCGGGTGATCTGGACCGAGCCGATGCTGGCGATCCTCTTCGCGGGCTATGCCTGGCTGGCCGGCGGGCTGCTCCTGGCCGGGCTCTCGGTGCTGCGACCGGCTGCGGTCGCGCCGACGCTGGCGCTGCACGCCCTGACCGCCGGCGCGATGGGCAGTCTGGTCCTGGGCATGCTGGCGCGCGTGAGCCGCGGACACACCGGGCGGGCGATCGTCGCCGATCGGGTGACGCGGGTCCTCTTCGTCGCGGTGACCCTCAGCGCGCTGCTGCGGGTGGTCGCGCCGCTGATGACGTCGGCGTCCTACGTGACGCTGCTGGCGCTGTCCGCAGCGACCTGGACGCTCGCCTTCGGCGGCTTCGCGCTCCGCTACGTCACCATCCTGACGACGCCCCGACCCGACGGCCGGGCCGGCTGAGCCTCTGCCCTGGAGCGGCGCCATGCCATCGACGCGCTATCTCGACCCGGACGTTCCGATACCACGGCGCCTGCCCGGTGAGCCCCAGCGCGACTCGCCGCCCCGCCGTCGGTTCATCCGGCTGATCATCCGGCGCGTTTGCCTGTTGACCGCGCTCGGGCTGCTCACGCTGCCGCTCTGGATCCCGTATCTGCTCGGCGTCGCGCTCGCCGGCTGGCCGCCCAACGTGCCCCGGCTTTCGCAGGTCGCCGTCTACCTCGGGCTCATCTGGCGTCGAGACAAGCCGCCACCCGGCCTACCTACGCTCGACCGTCTCGCGCTGACGTGCGCGGTCGTCCGCCAGACGCTCACCATCCCGGTGTGGGGCCTGGCGTGGTTCGTCGATGCGCTGCTCTTCGGGCGAGCGCTGGCCGCGGTGCGGATCCGGGCGCCGCTCTTCCACATCAGCGGCGCGCGCTCCGGCAGCACCCAGCTCTCGCGCTATCTTGAGACCGACCCCGAGCTGATCGCGCCGAGCGTGCTGCAGATCATGTTCCCCTACCTCTGGCTGTGGCGGATCGTGGTGCCCGTCGCCCGCCGGTTCTTCGACGTCGATCGCATCCAGACGAGAGCCGCCGCCCGGCTGCCGCCCGAGTTCCGCGAGCGACACGAAGACGACTTTTACCGGACCGACACCTTCGAGATGGCTTTCTGCGCGGCCCACCTCAACCGCCTCGCCCGCTACCTGGGACCCGACGCGATCGTCGAGGAGTTCAGCATGGCGCAGACGTCGCCCGGCACGGCGCGCCTGTGGACCGAGACGTTCGTCGACTACCTCGACGGCGTCGCCCGCAAGACGCTGCTCTTCGCCGGGCCCGCGTCCGCCGGTCGGCGGATCTTCGTCAAAGGGCACTTTCTGGCCGCCGCCGATGTCCTGGCGGCACGCTATCCCGACGCGCGTTTCCTGACCATCGTGCGCGCGCCGAGCAGGCGGCTGCAGAGCATGATCAACTTCCTGTGGACGAGCCCCAACGAGATGCGCCTGGCTTCGCCGCCCTGGCGTTGGATCGCTGAAGGGCTCGCACGCAGCGAGCTGCAGTACAATCGCAACGAGCAGGCGTGGTTCACCCGGGCCGAGGGGCCCCGCCGCTGCGTGCTGCGCTTCGACGACTTCGTGCGCGACCTGCGCGGCGCGCTCGGCGCCGTCTACCGGGTCTGCCTCGATCGCCCGACGCTGCCGCCGTGGGCCCCCCGGGCGCACGCGCCGCGGCGCCGCAAGGATTACACCGTCGACCGCAGCCTGCAGAGCCTGGGCATCGATCCGGACGCCTACGCGGCGGCTCAGGCGGATTACGTCGCGTGGTGTGTCGGTGTCGACGCGCCGGGCGGCGGCCGATCAACGGTGGTTCACGGCGCAGCCGCGGCGTCGGCGGGCGCGGCTTCGGCGGGCGCGGCTTCGACGGGTGCGGCTTCGACAGGCACGGCTTCGACGGGCGCGGCTTTGGGTACCGCCGTCGGCGCTGCAGCGGTCGGCGTCACGCCCAGCACCGGCTGACGGGGTAGCCCGTCGACCGCCGGCGCGCCCGGCGCGCGCAGCCGCAGCGCAAGGGTCTGCGCCTGCCGGCTGTAGTCGATCGACTCGGCGAGGATCCGCATCGCCTCCTGGTCGGCGTGGAAGCCCACCGAGTTCTCGCTGCTGATGTAGTCCAGCCGCCACATGGCCTTGCGCTGCAGCGCGTAGGCCGGCTGCAACGCCGCCTCGGAGGCGCCGGCTGCCTTGGCTTCGAGGATGGCGTCGAGCATCTCGACCATCGCGCCCGCCGCCCGCTCGGTCATCGCCCGGGTGCGCTGCTGGATCGTCTCGACCCGCGCCCTCAACTCGCCCTCGGCCACCGGATGACAGGTCTGGCAGGCGCGGTTGATATTGGCCAGCGGGCTGTCGACGTCATGGTCGCTCAGCTTCATCGCGCCGACGCGGGTATAGGGCATGTGGCAGTCGGCGCAACTCACCCCGCTCTGCGCGTGAATGCCTTGGCTCCACAGCTCGAACTCGGGGTGCTGCACCTTGAGCACCGGCGCGCCCGTCTCGCCGTGGGTGTAGTCGTAGAACGGCGTGCCATCGGGGAAGGTCATGCCATCCCAGGTCGCCTCCAGATCCTCGGCGCGCAGCCCCTTGGCCCAGGGGAAGGTCAGCGTCATCTTGTTCGCGCAGTAATACTCGACGTGGCACTGCCCGCAGACAAAGGAGCGCATCTCGTTGCGGCTGGCGAGCGCGTTGGGATCGTAGGGCGTCTCCCGATCGCCCGCGCGCCACTGCTCGACGCTCGGCAGGTGCGGCACCGGCGCGTCACCCGCCGCCAGCGCGGCGATGCCCTGTACGAAGCCCGGCCGGGTCACCCGGATGCGCATCGTCTTCGGGTCGTGGCAGTCGATGCAGCTCACGGGGTGCGCGCCGCCCGGCTCGTCGTCGGGCGTACCGTCGGGGGCCGCCTTCACCAGCGCCAGGACCTCGTCGTAGGGTCGCTGGCTGACCGCCTCGAAGCCGGCGATCACCGCCGGCATGTCGAAGTCGTCGCGCATCGTCTCCGGATCGGTCGACCGCCCCAGCGTCTCGCGGCCGAGGGTGCGATACATCACCGTGTTGGAGGCGTGGCAATGCAGGCACGCTCCGGCCTGTTTGCGCTTGGTCACCCGCTCGGTCACCGTCTGGTCGTAGAGCATGTAGGCGTGCCCGCGAGCCTCGCGATAGTCGATGCTGAACGCGTAGCCGGCGTACAGCCGCTTCAGCCACGGCTGGGCGTCGAGCTTGCTGGCCGGCATCGCGCTCGACCCGCCGTAATGCGCGCCCTCGGCGGTCTTCAGGTAGGCGTCGTAATGATGCGGCCAGTTCTGGCCCCACGGCGCCGGATCAGTGCTCAGCTCGTCCACCTCGACCACCCGCACGAAGGGCTCGCGGGCCTCCTGCTTGCGCTCAAAGATGGTCACCAGCACCGCCACCACGACGAGGGTCACGACCGCGGTGCCCAGCATCAGCCCGGCGTAGATCAGCGGGCGCCGTCGATCCGTTCGACCGTCGCTCATCACATCCCTCCTCTATTCCTGGCCGTCGGGGCGCCGTCCCGACCGCGGTGCCCGACGTCGGCGTGGCAGCCGACGCACAGCAACATGTCTCCGTCTTCCTGCGCCGGGTGCATGTGATTCACCATCGCGTCGTGGCAGCCGAGGCACGCCTTCTGGGTCACCCGCCGGTTGCGAGGCTTGATGCGGATCGGTTCGGGGAAATCTCCGGTGGTGAACGCCAGCGAGTGGAAGAAGCCGTTGTCGGCCTTGGTCACCCACTTGCCGACGAAGTCCGGCGGCAGGTGGCATTGATTGCACACCGCGACGTGCCCGTGCCCCGAACGCTGCCACGAGTCGAAGTGGTCCCGCATGACGTGGCAGTTGGCGCAGGCGGCGGGGTCATTGGACAGGTACGCTGCGCCTTCGCCGTAGCCGAACGTGAAGAAGCCCAGGCCCGCGAGCGTGCCGACGCCGGCCACGAGCAGCAGCGGCAGCAGCCCGACGCGGCGCCAGCGCCCGCCGCGCCGTGAGTCGTCCTCCGTCTCGTGATCGGTCATATCGCTCTCCCGCCCCGAGGCGTCGCCAGGGCAGGGAACCTACATCATCTGACCTGTCGTTTCACGGCCTATATCGCCGCGCCCCCATCGAATCACGGCCCACAGCCACCAGAGCGCGGTGCCCGTCCCGCCGATGGCCGCCGCGGTCCAGGTCCAGCGGTCGGCGATGAACGCCTGGGCAACCAGCGCCGCCGACATCGCCCCCCACAAGCCGTGCCCGAGCCACCACATGCGCGGTGGAGGCGGCCGGCGCATCCACAAGGGCGCGAGCGTCGCCAGGATCGGGCCCAGGATGAGGAAGTGGATCGCCCCGAGCGCGACCGGCCGGGTATGGGGCAGCAGCCCGACCGCCATGGCGAGCAGGCCCGCCATCACCGGCAGCCACGCATAGCGCGCATGCGGCGCCAGCCGGCGGGC
>JAGQJJ010000966.1 GCA_020430675.1 Myxococcales bacterium | reverse complement strand
CTACGCCACGCTCAGCGCCCAGGCCTACGCTGCCGGCGTCGACCTCGCCGTCTGGCCCGAGACCGCCGTGCGCGCGCCCGTGCTCGAGACCCCGGCGCTGCGCACGCGCTTGTTTCCGCCCGTCAACAGCCGCACCACGCTCATCGCCGGCCTCATCGGCACCGACCCCGAGGGCCACCGCTACAACCTGGGCGCCGCCATCGCGCCCGGCGGCGCCGAGTTGGCGCGTCAGGCCAAGGTCCGGCTCGTACCGGGCACCGAGGCGCACTTCACCGCCGGCGCCGCCTGGCGCCCGCTGCCGACGCCCGCCGGCCGCATCGGCGTGATGATCTGCCTCGAATCGGTCTACCCCGACGCCGCGCGCACGCTGGTCGGCGAGGGCGCTGAGCTCTTGACGGTGCTGAGCAATGACGCGGGCTTCGGACGCTCGCCGATCACGCGCCACATGACCCATCGCGCCGCGGTGCGGGCGCTTGAGACCGGCCGCTGGCTGGTGCGCGCCGGCCAGGCGGGCATCAGCGCGATCATCGACCCCCGCGGCCAGGTCCGGGCGCAGCTCGGCCTCTTCCGGCCCGGCGTCCTGCTCGGCGAGGTGCGCCTGCGCGACGATCAGACGCCCTTCGTGCGCCATGGCGGATGGTGGATGGCGCTCTGCGGCACCCTGCTCGCGCTCGGCGCCCTCGCCGCGGCGATCAGAGCGCGGCGTCGCTCTTGATGCGCTCGATCACCTCGCTGTAGCTGGTCGTATTGACCAGCTCGGCGAGCTGACTGGTGTACTGCTGAACCAGATCCTGGCGGTTGCGCGCCCGGGCATCCACCAGCGCCCGATAGACCGAGACAAACGCGCGCTCCGAGTTGACGAAGTACTCCGCGGCTTCGAGCACCACGCCCAGCGCCGCGGCCACCAGCGAGCGGCCGGCGCGCTCGAACTCGAAGGTCTGTTCATCCGAGTTCTGCACCAGCAAAGTCACCACCGCCTCGGCATCGGCGCCCTGGGCCCGCGTGGTGTCCATGCGCCCGTTCACCGCAAAGCCGGTGAAGCGAATGGTCTTCAGCGAGGGATACTCGGGGGCGTAATGGTCGATCAGCCCGTGGTAGAGCGCGTCGACGATGCCCACGCCCGACCCGCGGATGCGCTCTTCGCGGGCCCGCCCTTCGCGCAGTTTGATCCCCACCTCGCACGGCCCGCCAGCGCCCACATCTTCGGTCATGGCGTAGCGGTCGATGGTCAGGCGAAGGTACTCATCCTTCAAGACGATCTTCATCAGCTCGGTCGTGGCGGAGCGGCGATGCATGGGAGCCTCCCGGTTTGTGATGCGACCCGATCACAATGTCACCACCGGGCGGGTCGAATCGTCGACGTTTTCACCTACAAAAACAGGGTCGATGCCCTCGGTCTTCCCCACCCGCCACACAGGCCGTGAGTCTACCTGACGTGGCTCGGGCGTTGGTCCGTATCAGGGTGACGGAGTTGAGGGCCAACCGGTCGGGCCCGAGGTCAGATCGAGGATGGTTCGAAGCTGTGCGATATCGCCGGATCGTCGAAGTTCAGTGACTCGGCATGCGGCTGCCGCGCCCCCATGAGGTGCGCCGCTCATCCGCGAGCGAACCCGCCGCGCGGAGTCGGACGAGCGCGGCCCCCGCGTTCTCCCAAGTCGCCAACTCTTCCACCAACGCCGCCACTTGCGGTTCGCCGAGCGTTCGCCAGACCTGCGCGATCGTCTCTGCCTCGTCGCGCTGAGAGCCGCGCATGACCTCGGGCGATGAATCGCTGGTCTGGTACCAGATGAGCGCCAGTCGGCACAATGCGGCACTCGTGGATGCGCTGTCGGGTGGGATGAGCAGATCCAGGGCATGCCGTGGATGGTGCATCCGTTGCCAGGCCGCCCCCTGACCGATCACCGACCAACCCATCACCTCGAAGGCCTCCCGCAGGTCGCCCACCGAGAATGGCACGTCAGGCGGCAAGGCCTGGCCGCTTGCCTTTCGCAGCCGCCAGCTTGGCAGATCTTCATCCGTCAGACGCACCGCGGCGATCCAAGCGGGTTCCACGGCGCGAGATGCCCACCAGCGACGCCGCCACTCATCCAGCACCGGCAGTGCGAACTCTTCAAGATCCCACTCGCTCGCGCCCACCAGCGCGCACGGATTGAAGTCGGGTATCGACCGAACATGCTCCGCGCTCAGTAC
>JAGQJJ010000965.1 GCA_020430675.1 Myxococcales bacterium | reverse complement strand
AGCGGGCGCTGCATCTGGCGCGGAACCTGCCGGCGCAGGGGTGGCAGCCGGTGGTGCTCGCCGGGCCGCCGGTCGGTGAGCGGCCGGACCCCGAGCTGGCCGAGTGCGTGCCGGCCGATACGGTGGTCGATTATGGCTTCAGCGGGCGCCTGCGCCCTTGGTTGAACGCGCGCAAGGCCGAGAAGCGCCGCCCAGCCAAACGCACTGCGAGTCGGCCGACCGGGGCGCCGACCTGGCTCAAGTCGCTGCCCGGCTGGCCCAAGGATTGGAGCTTCCTCACCCCATTCGACCGCTATCTGGCCGACCTGCCCGCCGGCCTGCGCGCCGCGCGGCGGCTGGTGCGGCAGCATGCGCCCGAGGTGATCCACATCAGCGCCGATCCGTGGTCGCCGCTGATCGTGGCGCTGCAGCTCACCCGCGAGACGGGCTTGCCGCTGGTGGTGGATTTTCGCGATCCGTGGTCGCAGCACGAAGCCAAGATGGCGCTGAGGCCGGCCCCCACGCGGGCGGCGCTGCGGCGTTTTGAAGCCACGCTCTTCGCGGCCGCGGCGAAGGTCGTGCTCAATACCGAAGCGGCCCGCGATGCCTACCTGCATGCCTACGCCGGCCGGGTGCCCGCCGATCGCTTCGTGGCGGTGCGCAATGCCTTCGACGAAGGGTTGTTCACGCCCGGCGAGCCCGAGCACCACGCCGCGTTCACCGTGCTGTATTTCGGCCGCTTTCGGCGCTTTGTCTCGCCCGACGCGCTGCTCGATGGCTTCGCGCGTTTTGTCGCTGGCGAAGGCCTGGGCGCAGAGAAGGCGCGCCTGCGTTTTGTGGGTGGCCTCGACGCCGAGCAGCAGTCGCGGGTCGAAGACTTCGGCCTCGGGGCGTTTGTCGACGTGGTGCCGGCGGTCTCGTTCCGCGAGAGCCTGCCGGTGCTGAGGGGGGCCGACGCGCTGGCATTGGTCATCGAGCCGGAATGCCATCTGCAGATCCCCGGCAAGCTCTATGACTACCTCGCCGCCGGCCGACCCATCATCGCGGTCTCGGCCAATGAAGAGGCCAATGCCATCGTGCGGGCCACCGGCGCCGGTTTTGCGCCGCACCCCGAAGCGCCGGCCGCAGTGGCCGAGGCGCTCGGGCAGCTCTATCGCGCCTGGGCCGCGGGCACGCCGATCCGCCCGCCCGCCGCGCAGCTCCAACCGTTCAGCGCCGCTGCGCAGGCGCGCGCCATCGCGGCCATCTATTCCGAGGTCGCCGACGCCCCGCGCGGGCAGATGGGAGGTCGTTGATGCCATTGCGCTCGATCGCATCGCTGCCCCGATTGCTTGGGCGTCAGGGCGCCGAGGCGCCGACCGGGCCGGCGCCGGTCATCGATCGTGCCCGCGTAGAGGGGCTGGTGCGGCTCTCGCTGGCCGGGCTCGAAGCGATGCACGATCCGGCCCGCGAGCTGCTGTTCAGCGTGACGCTCGAAGAGGGCGACCAGCCGGTGCGCGTCGAGCATCTCGGCGTGCGGTACACGGTGATGTCGAGCCTGGGCATTCACGACGCCCGGCAGGCCGGCTTTGCGACCACGCTCGATCCCATCCGCCTGTTGCAGAGCGGTCTCGACCAGCATCCCGGCGATGACATCGATCACCTGGGCATGGCGCTCTGGGCCGACGCGGACGTGGGCGCCGGCATCAGCAAGGCGGTGGTGCCGCGCCTGCTCGCCGCGCTCGACAAACCCCTCGACGGCGTCATCGGCCGCGCGGTGAGCTGGGCGCTCATCGGGCTGTGCCGCTATCGCGAGCAGGCTGGCGCCGACGCGCGGGTCGATGCGGCGGCGCGCCGGCTGCGCGATCATGGGCTCGCCGGCTGGCACGAAGCGGGCGGGCTGTTCAACCACTTCGCCGGCGGTTCGGCGTTTCTGCGCACGCAAGCGTTGTTCAGCACCCAGATCTATTGGGTCTACGCGCTGGCGACCCATGGCCGCGTCTTCGGCGACGCCGAGGCGCTGCGCGTCGCCGGCAAGTGCGCCGACACGCTGATCGCGTTGCGCGACCCGTTCGGCGGCTGGCCGTGGCGTTACGACGCGCCGCGGGGGCGGGTCACCGAGCGGTATCCGGTGTATTCGGTGCATCAGGACGCCATGGCGCCGATGGCGCTGCACGTGCTTGCCGAGGCCACCGGGCGCGAAGTGGCCGCGGTCAATCGCGAGAGCCTGGCGTGGCTG
>JAGQJJ010000964.1 GCA_020430675.1 Myxococcales bacterium | reverse complement strand
TGGCCGGCGTGATCGTGGGCATCGTCGCGCTGCCGCTGTCGATGGCGCTGGCCATCGCCACCGGGTTGCCACCGATGATGGGGCTCTTCACCGCGATCTTCGCCGGCGGCACGATCGCGCTCCTGGGCGGCTCGCAACACCAGGTCTCGGGACCGACCGCGGCGTTCATCGTGGTGCTGGTGCCCATCATCGGGCAATTCGGCGTCAACGGGTTGATGGTGGCCGGCCTGCTGGCCGGCGCGCTGCTGATCCTGATGGGCCTGTGCGGCTTCGGGGCGATGATCCGCTTCATCCCCTACCCCGTGACCAGCGGCTTCACCGCCGGCATCGCGGTCAGCATCGCCACGACCCAGGTGCACGGCTTCTTCGGCCTGACGCTCCCGGCGGGCACGCAGCTCGCGCGGCTCGACTACACCGAGCGCGTGGCGGTGCTGGCTGAGTCGATGTCGACGATGAACCTGCATGTGCTGGCCATCGGCGCGCTGACGCTGGCGGTGCTCATCCTGTGGCCGCGCTACGCCTCGCGCCGCCTGCCCGCGCCGCTGCCGGCGCTGGTGATCTCGACCCTGGGCGCGCTGGCGTTGCGGCGATGGGCCGACTGGCACGACGTGCCGGTGCTCGGCGAGCGGTTCTCGATTCGCGGCACCCTGGCGTTTGCGTGGCCGGGCACCTTCGACCCGCGCCCGTTCATGACGCCCGAAGCCATCGCCGACGCGCACGCCGAATACTTCGCGCCGTTTGCGTGGACGTGGACCAACGTGCGCGCCCTGCTGCCGGCGGCGTTTTCGATCGCGATGCTGGGCGCCATCGAGTCGCTGCTCTCGGCGGTGGTCGCCGACGGCCTCGCCGATACGCGCCACCGCTCGAACACCGAGCTGATCGGGCAAGGCGTCGGCAACCTGGTCTCGCCCTTCTTCGGCGGCTTCGCGGCGACCGGCGCCATCGCACGCACCGCGACCAACGTGCGCAACGGCGGCCGCTCACCGCTCGCCGCGCTGGTGCACGCGCTGACCGTGCTGGCCTTCGTGGCGCTCGCCGCCCCGCTGGCCGAGGCCATCCCGCTGAGCGCGCTGGCGGCGGTGCTGTTGATCGTGTGCTGGAACATGGCCGAGGTGCGCCATTTCATCGGCCTGCTGCGCGCGCCGCGCTCCGATGTGCTGGTGCTGCTGACCTGCCTGCTGCTGACGGTGCTGGTCGACATGGTCTGGGCGGTCGCGGTGGGCGTGGTGCTGGCGTCGCTGCTGTTCATGCGGCGCATGGCCGAACTGAGCGAGGTGCGGCCGGGCCACGAAGACGATGACGCGGACGCCAACGGGCAGGCGCTCGCCGATCTGCCGGTGCCGCCGGGGGTAACGGTCTACTCCATCGATGGCCCATTCTGCTTCGGCGCGACCGACAAGGCGGTGGCCACGCTGGGCGACGTCGAAGGCGGCGTGCGGGTGGTGGTGCTGCGCATGCGGCGCGTGCCGGCGATCGACGCCACCGGCCTGCACGCGCTGCGCAAGGCGCGCGATCTGCTGGCGCGACGTGGGGTGCGTCTGGTGCTCAGCGCGGTGCAACCCCAGCCGCTGCGCGCGCTGCAACGCTCGGGGCTGGCCGCGGAGCTGGGCGAAGAGAACATTCACGCCGACGTGCTGACCGCACTGGACCGGGCCCGCACCCTGACCGCCGGACCGCACTGATCAGGGGGCCGGACAGACGAGCCCTTCGTCGATCAGTCCATCGCAGTCATCGTCGTCGGGGCCGCAGACCTCGGGCAGCGGCTCGCCGGGCACGGCGTTGCACACCGGCGCGGCGAAGCGATCAGCCACCAGGATGAGGCGCTCGAAGCCATTGCCGATGGCGGTGTCGCTGCCGCAGCGCCAGCCCGCGTTGAGGTTGCCGCCGCTGGTATGCCAGCACAGCCGCTGTGTCGCCGTCGCGTCGGGCGCCTGGCCCGCGGTGTCGCACGAGTTGCGGTTGGGGAGGGCGCCGCCGGGCACAAAGCACCACGACCAGGTATCGGCGAAGTACCGCGCCACGCCGTTGTGCTCGTGCACCGCGTCGGCGACGTTGCCGGCCGGCGTGAGCACCTCGTCGCGCAGTCCCATCGCCGCGACCTGGAAATTGGGCGCGCCGTCTCGCCGGCAGGCGAGCATCATCACCTCGCCGGGGCAGTTGGCCAGAATGCCGGCGACGGGCTGGTTGCCGAGCTGGTA
>JAGQJJ010000963.1 GCA_020430675.1 Myxococcales bacterium | reverse complement strand
CGATGGCCTGCAAGACGAGCGCGGCCTGCGGGTCGAGGGCCTGCAACGCCAGGTGCTGCGCCGCCGCGGCGCCTTCACCGCGGCCGATTTTGCCTTCCTGCGCGACCGAATCGCCGCCTTGTCGACGCGCGCCGAGGCGCCGGTCGACGCCTTCCTCGCCCGCTGCGCCGAGGCCGACGCTGCGCCGCCGGTGCCGGCGGCGCAGGCGGCCCCTGCGCTCATCGACGCCGGTCGTTGGTATGTCGAGCCGCTCGAAGACGGCCTCGCCGGCCTGCGCGTCGACCTGCCCGCCGAGGCCGCGGCGCTGACCGACGAGATGCGCGCCCGCGGCCTGCTCGGCGCCGCCGATCTCGTCCGGCCGCTGCCCGAAGCGCCGCTGCCGGTCGAGGTGCAGGTGCCCGCCTTCGCTGAGGCGCGCGATCAGGCCGAGCAGGCGTTTCGTTTCAAGTCGGCGCTGCTCATCGCGTGCGGCTTGCTCGTGCTGTGCGTGGTCGGCCTGGTCGCCGCCGATGCCCGCCGCCGCCGCCGCTACGTCGAGCTGAAAGGCGACTTTGTCTCTGCGGTCAGCCACGAGCTGCGCACGCCGCTGGCGTCGATTCGCCTGATGGCCGAGACGCTGGAGCGCCGCCTGACCGGCGAGACCCGCGCCCGCGACTATCCGGCGCGCATCGTCGGCGAGGTCGACCGGCTCGGCTTCCTGGTCGAGAACATCCTGTCGTTCAACCGCCTCGACAAAGGCCGTTGGGTCGCCCGCGCGCAGCCGGTCTCGCTCGGCGCGGTGCTCGATCAGGTGCGCGAGGCGCTGACCGATGCCTTCGAGCGCCCCATCGAATGGCAGCAGCAAGGCATCGACGGCCGCACCCTGACCGCCGACCCCGAGCTGCTGCTGTTGCTGTTCACCAATCTGGCCCGCAACGCGGCGACCTATAACAACCGCGACCCCATCCGCATCACCGTCGACGTGCAGTCGATGGGCGCCGGGTGCCGCATTCGGTTCTCCGACAACGGCCGTGGCATTCCGGCCGGCGCCGTGCGCCACGTCTTCACCGAGTTCTACCGCGCCCCCCGCACCGCCGAGCGTGGCAGCGGGCTCGGTCTTGCGCTCTGCGATCGCATCATGGCGCTGCACCGCGGGCGCATCACCCTGGCCAAGACCAGCCCGGCGGGCACCACGTTTGAGCTGAGGTTCCCATGAGCGCGACGATCCTGGTGGTGGAAGACGACGCCAACCTGCGGCTGGCGCTCCAGGACAACCTGGAAGACGCCGGCCACACCGTGCGCGTCGCCGCGACGGTCGCCGCCGCGCGGCTGGCGCTGGCCGACGGAGCTCCCGATCTTATCGTGCTCGACGTGATGCTGCCCGACGGCGATGGCTACTCGCTCTGCCGCGCCCTGCGCGCCGAGGGGCGCGCGACGCCGGTGCTGATGCTGACCGCGCGCAGCCTCGAAGACGATCTCGTGCGGGGCTTCGACGTGGGCGCGGACGACTATGTCACCAAACCCTACCGCCTGCGCGAGCTGCTGGCGCGCGTGCAGGCCCTGCTGCGCCGAGGGGGCGCGCGCCCGACGGCCGCCCGGCGGCTGGGCCCCTTCACCGTCGACCCGGTCGCTCGCCTCGTAACCGGCCCCGCCGGGCCGGTCGATCTGACCGCCACCGAGTTTGAGCTGCTGACATTCTTCCTCGACCGCGTGGGCGAGGCCCTCACGCGCGATGCCATCCTCGATGCGGTCTGGGGCGCCGACGTGGTCGTCGACCCCCGCACGGTCGACAATTTTGTCTCCAGCCTCAAAAAGAAGCTCGCGTGGAACCAGTCCGCGTCCTGGCGAATCCTTTCGGTGAGGGGTGTCGGCTATCGCCTGGAAGCCGCCTGAACGCCTGGACGTCATCATGATTGGAGTCCGCCCGATCGCGGTGTCGGGTTCCGCGGACCACGCCGCTTCGCGCGAAGCGGCGTTGGTCGCCGTTCTCGATACCCGCCGCGCAGCCCCCGACGGCGACGGCCGCCCGTGGTGCGTGGGCGGCCATGGGTCAGCGCGCGGGCGGCCGATGGGTGGCTGCCATGTGTGATACGCCCTCATCGGGAGAAACGCTGGTCATCGCCTCGGGCGAGCGGACCTGGGACGCGAGCATGGCCTCGCTGGACCACGTGGTGGCGCGACTGCTCGAGCGCGCCGGCGCCGCGGTCTATCTGCGGCAGCTC
>JAGQJJ010000962.1 GCA_020430675.1 Myxococcales bacterium | reverse complement strand
ACACGCGACCGGCGCGCTCCTGGGCAGCGGCGAGGCCTTGCAGCGCGGTGACATCTTCGGCGGCCGTCTCGAGCGCGCGCTCGAAGTAGTTGATGGCCGCGTCGAGGTCGCCGGCCTGTTCGAGCGCCAGCTGGCCCAGCTTGTTGAGCAGCGCCAGGCGGACGGCGGGGTCTTCTTCGCGCGACAGCAGGCGCTCGCGGGTGCGCAGCGCGGCGGCCCAGTCACCGGTGCGCGCCTGTAGATCGGCGAGCGCGCGCAGGGCGGCGGCCCAATCGCCGGTGCGGGCCTGCAGATCGGCCAGCGCGCGCAGGGCGGCCGGCAGACGGCGACGCAGCGTCAGCGCCGATTCGAGCGCGCGGATGGCGCCGGCCGGGTCGCGGTCGGCGATCATGGCCGCGACCGCGCAGCGGGCCTGGGCCGCTTCGATCGCGTCGCCGCGGCGCTCGGCGATGTCAGCGACGCGGCCAAAGACCTCGGCGGCCTGATCGAACTGGTGCTGGCGCGCGTGCACCACGCCCAACGCGCACAGCGCGTCCAGGTCGTCGGGCGTGCGGGCCAGACGGGCGCGGGCCAGGGCGGTGGCCTCGGCGGGGTTGCCGGCGCGGGTGACGTGCAGTTGCAGCAGGCGCGCGATCAAGAAGGGCTGGTCGGGGTGTACTTCGAGCTGCCGCTCATAGACCGCGATGGCGCGTTCGATCTGGCCCTCAGCGATGAGCGCCTCGGTCGAGGCGTAGAGCGTCTTGGCCTCGTAGTCGGCCAGAAAACGGCGCGAGCGCGAGGTGCTCTCGATGGCGGCGCCGAGGCCGCGCGGGCCCATGCGCCCGGGTGCCTGCCGGGCGCCGACGAAGCGGGCGCGACCGCCGGTGCAGGTGACCTCGACCAGCCGCACTTCGCGGCGCTCGGGCAGCTTCCAGCCCAGCTCGGCGCAGACCTCGAAGAGCAGGCCATCGACCGGATCGACGGTGGCCGCGGTGGGGCCGATGAAGCGCCCGCCCAGGCCCAGCGCGCGCAGGATCTCGGCGGCCAGGGCCGGGGCGGAGAGCGCGGCGTCGCCGAAGAGGCGGGACTCGTAGACGCTGACCAGCAGCACGCGCTCGCCGGCGACGCTGGCCGGTTCGAGGCGCAAGCGGCAGACAAACGGCGCGGGGCGGTCGCCCGACACCTCGCCGAGCGCGACCAGGTCGCCGTCGATGGCGCGGATTTCGAGGTCCTGCAGTACCGATCCGCGCAGCGCCTGACGCGCGGCGCGGCCGATGTCGTGGTCGTCGGCGTAGACGGCGAAGCGTTCGAGGCGCGAGCGCTGGTGGCGGAAGCGCTCGACGCCGCCGCTCATGTCGAGGCGGCTGGGCACTTCGGGCAGGCCGAGCTGCATTTCTTCGACCGTGAACAGCTCGCCGATGCGCCGATCGGCGAGCACGAGGCGGCCGAGGCCCTGCTCCAGACGCAGGGAGAAATGCGTGCGACGCTCGCGCTCGGCGATGGCCAACGGGGGGCTCCTCAGTTGCCCTCGCCGCTCGCCGCGTCGTCGGCGGCCGGCTGGTCGTCGGCTGGGGCCTCACCCTCGGCGGGGGCCTGCTTCTCGGCGGCTTCGGCTTCGGCGGCCTCTTCGGCGCTCGCCGCGGCGGCGGCGCGTGCTTCGGCGGCGGCCGCTTCGGCGGCGGGGCCGGCGCACGGGTTGTCGCTGGGGTCGATCGCGGCGGTGTCGCACGGGTTGGCGGCGTCCGGGTCAGGCGCCTCGGAATGGGTGTCGGGCACCAGGCTCGACCGCTGCGGCGGACCCCCGCAGCCCAGCAGCAGGCCCAGCACCAACGCGATGGCGATGCGCATGGCTCGTTCGCTCCGGCTCGTATGCTGGCAGGACACTAGCGGGCTTTGCCCGCGAGAACAACGGCGGCGGGGCTTGAGACGGTCAGGAAGGCACTTCAAGCGCCTCGGCGATGCCATCGGTCACCGCCGAGGCGATGAACGGGGCGCGCGCGCGCAGGGTGCGCAGGTCGAGGTGCACCTGCCGGCCGTCGATGAGGTGGATGGAGAGCTGCTGGCCGTCATCGATGACCTCAAGCCGGCGAAGCTGGGCCGCGGGCAGCCGGGCGACGGCGGCGGTGGGGTCGTCGGCGTCGCGCAGCAGCACCTCGTCTTGGGTGAGGCCAAGCGCACAGCGGTCGCAGAGCTTGCGCGGCCGGGCGCCGGGGCCGGTCACCACCGGGCCGGGCAG
>JAGQJJ010000961.1 GCA_020430675.1 Myxococcales bacterium | reverse complement strand
CGAAGGCGAGGGCGAAGGCGAAGGCGAAGGCGAAGGTGAGGGCGAAGGGGAAGGCGAAGGTGAACCCGACGGGAGCTGCCTGGCCCCGTACCTCTTCATCGACGTCGGCGGCGGCCTCTTTGAAGCGCAGGGCGTGGTCGACGGCAATGCCTTCGGCGGCTCGTGCTCGCTGGCCCAGATCAACGGCGCGCCCAACCCCCAGGCCGACGCGGTGGTGCGGTTCACCGCGCCCCGGGCCGGCACGTGGCGCTTCGACACCATCGGCAGCGAGTTCGACACCGTGCTCTATGGGCGCCGCACCTGCGACGATGCCACCCCGGCCAACGAGCTGGCCTGCAACGATGACTTCGGCGACCCGGCGGCTGGCGAGGTCCAGAGCGCGGTGGGCTTCGACCTGCGGGCCGGCGAATCGGCCTACCTGGTGGTCGACTCATTCCAGGGCCTCGACGCCAATCCGTTCGTGATCAACGCCCGCACCGTCGCCCGGCCGGTGGTGACGCGGGTCAACGCCTTCTACAACGCCGACACCAACGCCATCGGGCTCGAAGTGGTCGGCACCGACGCGGACAACGATGTGACGCGCCTGCGGCTGACGCTGCTCGACGCGCGGGGCCAGGCCATTCAGGTGCAGGAAGGCGTTGATACCCTCAACGTGCGGTTCGACTCGCTCGATCAGGCGCGTGGCCAGTTCACCGGGCGCATCGACGGCACGTTTGCCGCGCCGGTCGCGGGCCTGACCCGGGTGCGGGTCGAGGCGGTCGACGCTTCGCAGCTGTTCAGCGCGCCGGTCGAGGCCAATGTGCGCCCGCCGGCCGTGCTGGCGCCGGGCGCAGCATGCACGACGCTGGCGGCGTTTGACATCTGCCCGGTCGGCCAGGGGTGCAGCCGGTCGCCCGAGGATCCCAATATCGGCCAATGCGTGGCGCTCGGCGCGCCGGTGATGCTCAACCAGCGCGCCTTCCGGGGCGAGATCGAGTTCCCCGAGGGCGTCCTGTACACGCTGGGCGCCCAGGTGACGTACACCGACCCCGAAGGCAACGCAGACATCATCGCGGTGAGCTTCCTCGACGGGCTGGGCAACCCCTTGCCCATCGGCGACCAGAACCAGGTCGGCGCGCTGCTGGTCTTCACGCAGGTGGTGCCTCAGCGCGATGGCAGCTTCATCGGCCAGTTGGGCATTCCCATCCGCGCGATGATCGACTGCACCGCGACGCAGCAACAGGCGAACGCCGATTGTCTCGCTGGCGGGGACAACGCCCAGGTCTGCGCGCAGCAGGCGGTGGCCGAGGCCAATGCGTGCCGGGATCGGCTCGCGCCGGCGTTGTTGCGGGCGCCGTCGGTCGAGCTGACGGTCTACGATCGCACCGATCAAACCAGCGATTCGGTGCAGGTGCCGCTTGAGGTGCCGGGCGCGCTGGCGGACGGCGCGCTCTGCCTGCCCAACGGCGAGGTGGGCTCGTGCGCCGAGGGGCGTGGCTGCGCCGGCGAGCCGTCGACATGCCAGGCGGTCGCCGCGGCCTGCCCGCCCGGCACGCCGGTCGCGAACCTGAACGCGGTGGCGGCCGCAGCTGATGGCTCGCGCACCGTGCGTGGCGATCACTCCAACTCGGAAGCCTTCGACGCCGGTGGCGTCTGCGGGGGCGGCGGCCCGGTCGACATCTACCAGTTCACCGCCGCGGCGGCGGGCACCATGTCGTTCTACCTCACCGAGCACTCGGGCGACCCGGTTCTGTACGTGCGCAGCCTGTGCAGCGTGGAAGGCATCGGCGCGTCGCTGGCCTGCAATGATGACTGGCAGATGCTGCGCAGCGGGGTGCAGCTCGAGCTGATGGCGCGACAGACGGTCTATGTCTTTGTCGACAGCTATCAGGGCAATGCGGCGGGAACCTATACGCTGGTCGCCGCGCCCGGCCCCCTGCCTTGACCCCGCCAAAAAGTGCGTGAGCGCTCCGAGGCGCGATCCAGTAGAGTCGCCCCAATGATCTGGCGGGTCGCGCGATGGCCGAGTTGAGCGAGAGCGAGCGTTGGCGGCGCGTCGTCGACGTCCTGCTCGCCGAAGCGCGTCGGCTCGGCGACCCGGCGGCGCGGGCGCGCAAGCTTATCGAGGTCGGTGACGTCTGGTCGTCGCGGCTGGCCGATGCGCAGCGGGCGAGCGCCTGTTATCTCGACGCGGTGGGCATCGATCCGGCGGTTGACGAAGCGGCGCTCGGGCGGCT
>JAGQJJ010000960.1 GCA_020430675.1 Myxococcales bacterium | reverse complement strand
GAATGGGGGTTACCCCGTACCTTGGCGACCGGCGGCGACCGGGTTAGATTGGACGCGCTCGTCCGACCTACGGAGGCTGTGATGGCCGACAAGAAGAGCTGGCGCGACATCGACCGGAAGCGCGACCAGAGCGCGCATCGCCGCGAGGCCCCGACGGGCGGGCGCGCGCCGCGCGTCGAGAGCGCCACGGCGGCCTACAAACGCTCGCTCGACGCCTTCTTCGACCGCGGCGTGGTGCCTGATCACCTCAAGGACAAGCTGCCGGCAGGCACCGACGGCGGACCCAGCGAGCGGCAGAAGCTGATCCGCGAGATTCGCGCGGCGAAGACGGGCAAGGACGTCGAGAAGGCACTCGACCGCCTGATCGCCGACTTCGGCATGCCCGACGACATGGAGATCTTGCTTCGGGCCCTTGAACACTCGAAGGACGCGGTGCTCGCCGAGGTGCTGGCGAAGATCGAGACCTACGTCGACTCGGGCCAGCAGGTGCCGAAAAAGAAGCTGTTTGCGGAACGGCTCAAAGGCCTTGAGTTCACATCATTCGATCCGCGGGTGCAGCGTCGGGCTGCGGCCCTGGCGGCGCGCCTGCGCTGATCCAAGGAATCCTCAAGGGCGGCGACCGGGTTGTGCCCGCGCGTCGCCCGCCGTCTTGCGGGTCGCTTCGTTCCGTCTGGTGAGGTCGTCGATGCAAATGATGCCGAGGGGTTTGGCGCTCTGCCTGGTCGCAGCGTTGTGGGGTTGCGGCGCGGCCGCGCCGACGGTGACGCTGCCAAGCGCGCCACCCCAGCGCGATGCCGCCGCGCTCAGCCAGGCGCAAGAGGCCTTCTACACGGCCGCTGACGTCGCCGGACTGCGCGCGGCGGTCGATCGCGCCCGCGAAGCCGGACCGGACGCGGCCGGCTATCACGAGATCGCCGCGCAGCTCGCGCTGCTCGAAGACCGCCCGCGCGACGCGATCGATCACCTGCTCTCCGCGCTGCTCGACCCGGCCGCCGACGCGCCCACGCTCTACATGCATCGCCTCGCCGATCAGCACTGGACGCTCGCCGAACGCCAGCGCATCGAAGCGACCCTGGCGGCGATTCGCGCGGCCCATCCCGATCCGGAGGTGCGGACCTACGCGGCCTGGATGGCGGCGCACGCGGCCCATCTGCGCGCCGACACGGCCGGCCGCGACGCCGCCCTCGCCGAAGTGGGCTTCCGGCTGCCGTTTGCAGTCATCGGGCCGTTCGACAATGACCAGGGCAAGGCGCTGGACGCCGAGCAGCCGCCGGAGCGGGGCATCGACCTCAAGGCAAAATACCCGGGTCAGCGCGTCGAGCTGAGCTGGCGCGTCAACCCGCCGCTCGACCCGCGGGGCAAGCTCGACCTGGCTTCGTTGCTCGAGCCATCGCAATGGCAGCTCGCCTACGCCGCCAGCGCGGTCGATGTGGCGCGCGAGGGCGACTACGAGCTGCGCGTCAGCAGCACCGATCCGTTCAAGGTCTTCGTCGACGACGTGCTGGTCTTCGAAGCCCGGAGCGTCGACCAGTGGCTCTTCGATGGTTTTGCGGTGCCCGTGCACCTGCGCGCCGGTGTCAACCGCGTGCTCATCAAGTCGGCGCAGGAGAAGGGCGGCTGGGTGCTTGTGGCGCGGCTCACCGGTCCCGGCGGCGCGGCGCTGCCGAGCGACGCCGTCAAGTCGGTGGCCGCCGATACCCCGCCGGTCAGCGGGGCGACGCCCGGCCCGACGGTCCCCGTCGCCGACGTGCTCGCGGCAAGGGTGGCCCGGCTCGCGCAGGGGGCGCGCCGCGAGGCGCTGACCCAGGTCTGGGCCGACGACATGGGCCTGCGCACCCTGAGCGTCGAACACGCCGAGGCCTTCGTGCGCACCCACCCCAAGAGCCTGATGGGGCGTTATCGGCTGGCGCTGGCGCTGTGGAACAACCAGGAGCGCGGCCGCACCGCCGACCTGCTCAATACCCTGACCGCCGAGGCCGACGGCGCGCTGCCGACGCTTGAGCTCAAGCAGGCGTATTTCTGGCAGCAGCAGAAGCTGGTGCAAAAGGCCCGCGAGCTGTTGGTGCGCGTGCACCAGCAGTGGCCCGAGCGGCCGGGCGCAGCGCGCGCGCTGGCCTCGTTGCTCGAGAAGGAAGGCTGGCACGAGGAGCGCTGCGCGCTGCTCGAAGACGTCGCGCGCCGTCAGCCGCAATGGCCGACGGTGCAGCTTCAGCTCG
>JAGQJJ010000959.1 GCA_020430675.1 Myxococcales bacterium | reverse complement strand
TGAAAAGGACTGAACATGCCATCCGGCGACTCATCGCGTTCGCCGCGCTCGGCCTGCTGGCCACCGCCTGCGGTCGCACGGCGCCGGGGTCGGCGGCCAAGGAGATCGAAGTCAAGCTGTGTGACGACGAGACGACCACCAAGATCGCCGCCGACATGCCCTTGACGCGGGACAACGGGGCGGCCATCGCGCAGACGCTGATGGCCGAGTGGAAGAAGAAGAACCCCGAGGCCGACTGGGAGGCCGAGGAGCGCAAGAGCCGCACCTTCATCCCATCGGCGGACAATAGCGCGATGGTGGCGCCCGACAGCCAGGCGCCGGGGCATCCGTATCGCAACTGGACCGAGCGCGACGTGCTGGAGTGGAAGCGCGAGACCGAGCGCGTGGTGGTGGCGGGCTCGAAGGTGTTTCACAGCGCCGACGAGCTGGGCAGCACCATCGCGGTGTCATGCGATATGTGCCATCCGAATGCCTCGAACACCCACGCCGAGACCTACCCGAAGTACCAGACGCAGCTCGGCAAGGTGGCGCTCTTGCGCGACATGATCAACTGGTGCCTCGAACACCCGGTGCGCGCGAAGCCCATGGCCGAAGACGACCCGCGGATGAAGGCCATGGAGGCCTATATCATCAGCCAGCGGGCGGGCAAGGCCATGGCGTACGGCAAGCACTGACCGGCGCGCGTCGGCCCCGCGCGGCGATGCGCGCGGCGGTTGCCTGCGCCGCCGGGGCAAGGCACCATGGGTGCATGGATGAAGACTCGACGCTGAGCGCCGATACCCCGGCGACCACCACGGCCGAGCCGGACGCGCAATCCCAGATCGGGCTGACGCTGCTGTGGCATCCCGATGTGCGTCGCGTGGGGGATCGCATCGGCTTCGCGGCCGACATGACCGCCCTCTCGCGGCGCAGTCCGGATTTCTACGACCGCGCTGGCCAACCCACCGGGCCATTGGCCGATCAACATGTCAGCCGCACGCCGCTGGTCTTCGTCTGCCACGCCCATGCCATCGAGGTCTCGGGGCGCGCGGTGGTGGATGGCGTGCGGCTGAATGGCTCGATCACCCTCGACAAAGCGCGGCTGGTCGAGGGCGTGGTCATCGAGATCGCCCAGCGCATCGTGGCGCTCTTGCATCATGTGCCGCGACGGCCGGCCGGGGGACCCACGCACGGGCTGGTGGGCGACAGCCATGCCATCCGGCGGCTGCGGCGCGCGTTGACGCAGGCGGCGCTGGCGACGGTGCCGGTGCTGCTGCATGGCGAGACGGGCTCGGGAAAGGCGGCTGCGGCGCAGGCGATTCACGCGGCGAGCGCGCGGTCCGATGGGCCGTTTCGCGCGGTCAACGTGGCCGCGGTGCCCGTCGAGAGTGCCAAGGCGGCCTTTTTCGGGCATGCGCGCGGGGCCTTTGCCGGCGCTGAGGTGGCGCATCCCGGGTATTTTGGCGAGAGCCATCATGGCACGCTGTTCCTCGATGACATCGACCGGCTGCCGGCGGCCCTGCAACCCATGGTGCTGCAAGCCATCGAAGCGGGCGAGGTGCAGGCGGTGGGCGACCACCGGGCGCGCCCGGCCGATGTGCGGGTCATCGCGGCGGCCGGCGACGGGCTCGCGCGAGCGGTCAGCGCGGGCGCGTTCTCCCCCGCCCTGCTCTATCGCCTGGCCAGCCTCGAGGTGCGCGTGCCGCCGCTGCGGGCGCGGCGCGATGACATCCCGCGACTGCTGCTCTTGGGGCTGGAGCGCGAGCTGAGCCGCCTGGGCGCCATCGACCGGCTGCGCCCGCCCGAGCCCCGGCCGCAGATGTGGCTGGGCGCGTCGCTGGTGGCGTTGCTGTGCCGGCATGACTGGCCGGGCAATGTGCGCGAGCTGCTCAACATCGCGCGGCAGATCGCGCTGGCCGGCTTTGCGCGCGACGAGGTCTCGGCCGATGACGTGCCCGCGCTGGGGCGCCTGGGGCCGGCGGCGATCCTGACCGAGCTGCTGCAAGGCGAGCCGCCCCGGCGGGCCGTGCGCACGTCGCCGCCGCTCGTCGGCCCGGTGGAGGTGACCGATGTGGATCCCACCGACGCCGATCCCGTGCTGACCGAGCACAGCGTGCTTGACGCGCTGCGGCGCTGCGATTGGAGCATCGTCAGCGCGGCGGCCGAGTTGGGCGTGGCCAAGTCGACGCTGTATCGCTTTGTCACCGAGACCCGCATCGTGCGCAAAGCGCGCGAGAT
>JAGQJJ010000958.1 GCA_020430675.1 Myxococcales bacterium | reverse complement strand
GCCGAAGGGCGGCATGATGTACGCCCCCTGCACCCGGTCCCGCACCGCCGCCAAGGCTTCCCGCGCGATGCGCACCCCCTCGGCCTGGCCCTCGCCGCGCGCGTCGGCGGCGGCCATGCGATCGAGGATATAGGTCGGTACCTGCATGCCGGGCACGTTCTCGTGCAAAAACAGGGCGTTGCGCAGGCTGGCCAACGGGCAGAGGCCCAGCATGACCGGCAGGCCGAAGCCGGCGACGTCGTCGAGGAAACGCTCGACCTTGTAGGGATCGTAGACCGGCTGGGTCATCACCACCTGCGCGCCCGCATCGCGCTTCATCTCGAGCCGCCGCAGCTCGCGCTGGTAGTCGAGCGCGCCCGGCTCCACGCCGGTGGCGCAGACGAAGCGGGTGGGCTCCTCCATGCGCCGACCGGACGGGTCGATGCCATGGTTGAAGCCGGTGGCGATGTTCAAGAGGCCGATGCTGTCGACATCGTAGACCGCGGTGGCGTGCGGGTAGGGGCCCATCTTGGGCGGGTCGCCGGTGATGATCACCAGGTTGCGCAGGCCAAAGACGTGCATGCCGAGCAGGTGCGATTGCAGGCCGAGCAGGTTGCGGTCGCGGCAGCAGACGTGAATGATGACCTCGGTGCCCTCGCGCTGCATGAGCTGGGCGCCAAAGGCCGTGTTGCTCATGCGGACGCTGGCGCGCGGGCCGTCGGCGATGTTGATGGTGGTGACGCCGAAGTCGCGCAGGGCGCGGGCGGCTTTGAGCGGCCGGTCGAGGTCGAAGCCGTTGGGCGGGTTGATCTCGACGCTGGTGACAAACTCGCCGGCGGCGAGGCGCGCGCCCAGCTCGCTGCGCTCGGCGAGCGGCACCACCCGATCGGTCGGGTGCCGCGTGATCTCGATGGCGTCGCTGTGGGGTGCATCGGGCGCGACCATGCGCGTGGCGTTGGCCATGCGCCGGATGTGGTCGGCGTTGGTGCCGCAGCAGCCGCCGAGCACCTTGACCCCGGCCTTGAGCAGCCGGCGGGCGAAGACGCCAAAGTACTCCGGGTTGGCCACGTAGATCGTGCGGCCTTCGACGTTCTCGGGTCGGCCGGCGTTGGCCATGGCCATGACCGGCAGGCCCAGCTCGACCATGGGCGTGGTCACCCGGAACAACAGATCGGGTCCGCCGCCGCAGTTGGCGCCGATGACGTCGGCTCCGGTCGCGGCGATGCGCCGGCCGGCCTGCAGCGGCGTCAGGCCGGTGCGCGTCTTGCCCTCGGGGTTGAACATCATCAACGCCACGATGGGCAGGTCGGTGCGATCGCGGGCGAGGCGGACCGCCAGCTCCAGCTCTTGCACCAGGTCAAAGGTCTCGAAGATGAGCACATCAACCGGGGCGCCGATGAGCAGGTCGATCTGCTCGGCGAGGGCCTCTTCGGCGCGCTCGCCGCCGGCGCCGGCCAGCTCGCGGATGCCGAGGCCCGTGGGCCCCACGCTGCCGGCGACCAGCGCGCGCCCGCCAGCGACCTCGCGGGCCAGCTTGACGCCTTCGAGGTTGATGGCGGCGACCTGCGGGCCCAGGCCGTGTTTGTCGAGCTTGAGCCGGTTGGCGCCGAAGGTATTGGTCGTCAGGACATGGGCGCCGGCCTGCAGATACTCCTCGTGCACGCGGCGGACGAGCGCGGGCTGCTCCAGGTTGACGTGTTCGAAGCACCGCGTCAGGAAGACGCCGCGCTCGTAGAGCATGGTGCCCATGGCGCCATCGAACAGGAGGCCGCCGTCCTGGGCCATCTGGCGGAAGGCTCGCATCGCGGCGCAGTGTAGCGAGTTGTCGGCTGCGTTGCACCCGTGGCTTTGCGCAGGCTGCGACGCGGTGCGGCACCCGGGCATCGCTTGACTGCCCGCGAAAGGAACCCCGATGAACACGCCCGATCAGCTCGCCGCGCTCGCGGCCATGCCGCCGTCGTGGCGGCCGCGCACGCGCCATCTGCACGCCGATGGCCGGCCGAAGTACACCAACGCGCTCATTCACGCGACCAGCCCCTACCTGTTGCAGCACGCGCATAACCCAGTCGACTGGCGGCCATGGGGCGACGAGGCGTTTGCCGAAGCCGAGCGGCGCGGCGTGGCGGTGTTCTTGAGCGTGGGCTACAGCGCCTGCCACTGGTGCCATGTGATGGAGCACGAGAGCTTTGAGAACGGCACGATCGCCGACTATCTCAATCAGCACTATGTCGCCATCAAA
>JAGQJJ010000957.1 GCA_020430675.1 Myxococcales bacterium | reverse complement strand
TCTGGCTGCTCTTGCTGCTGGTGCCCGCCATCCGCCGTCGCCGGCGGCGCTGATCCCGCCCACCGCGGGCCGGCAGCGCGCCGGCTCGCGGCGCGGACCCACCTCGATCAGAGCAGCGGCGCGAAGGGATCCGGCCCGGGCACCAGCTCGGCCAACGTCGCGGCGCCCGCCACCTCGGTCAGCTTCAGCGTGAACGGCCCCACCTCGTGCCGCGTGGCCACCTTGGCGCCGGTGGCCAGCGTCTGCCAGTCGGCCCAGGTCACCCGCAAACCGCCGACCGGCAGAATTTCGACCCACATCTGCCACGCGACCGGCAGCCCGTCGGCGCCCAGGTACCAGAGATAGGCATCGCCCGGCGTGCGCCCGCCGGTGGTGAAGCGCATCATCACCGCGCGCTCGCTGGCGGTCGGCACCAGACCGCGCTCGACGCCCGGATCAAACGCCTTGACCACCGGGTTCAGCCAGAAGGCGTCGTTGATGTAGAAGGCGTGCGCCCGATCGAGCAAAGCGTCGACCTCGGGCCCGGTCACCTCGGTCTCGCCGCGCCAGACCCGCCCCGTCTTGTCGGCGGTGCGCAGCAGCACGGTGACGTCGCTCCACATCACCCGCGCGAACCCGCGTTCACGATCCCACAGGTGACGGTTCTTGCCGCGGAAGACAAACTGCACCGCCCCGGTGCGCGCCCAGGCGTCGGCGTCGACCGCCGCCAGCATCTCGCGGGCCATGGTGTCGGCCTGGGGGCCCGCGGTCACCTCGGGCATCGACTCGTCGAGCGTCACCACCAGGATGGCGCCGGCCAGCACGAGCAGCAGGACCAGCACGCCGACGACGGCGAGGATTCGCTTCAAGAGCCGCATTTCAAGCCCCCCGGCCGAAGATGCCGTCGAGCGAGAAGCGCCCGGCGCCGGTGAAGATCAAGGCGGCAAACGGCACCAGATAGGCCAGCCCCATCTCGCGCTTGCCGAAAGGGTCGTCGCCGTGCACGACAAAGACGATGACGATGAAGGTGAAGACGAGCGGCACCGCGCTCAGCCGGGTCATGAAACCCAACGCCACCAGCGCCGCGGCGAACACCTCGGCGCCAATCGCCGACGCCATGCTCAGCGTCGAGCCAATGCCCAGCGGGTCGGGGAACGAGTCGGCCTTTTCGCCGAACGCCATCAGCTTGGCCCACCCGTGGCCATAGATGAGCATGCCCGCCATCGACAGCCGCAGCAGCAGCAACCCGAATGAAGTCACGCCATTGTGGTTGCCGGGCCCCATCAGTTTCTTGATCATCAACGATCTGCTCCCTTTGCGCGACGCCGCGCGTGCAGAGACGACCATGGCGGCCGGCGCGCTGCAAGCGTTTCGGCCGCTGCGGCGGGTCGAGCGCAGATGGCACGCGGCATGCTTACGCTGCGTGGTCGAACCTGACCACCGGAGAACCCGATGATCCTTCGTGCTTCGCGCAACAGATTCCTGACGCTGACCCGGCAAATTGGCGCGGGCGGCGCCCTGCTCTCGGCCCTCACCTTCCCGCTTGCCGGCTGCGACGACGGCAGCGAAACGAAGCCCCCCCTGATTCAAGAAGACAGCATCGGCCTCGCCGCCTTCCCGGGCTGCGACCCGCTGCTCGACTACTTGCAAGACGAAGCCATCACCCTCATCGACACCTTCGGCGGCGTCGGCGTGCAATACGACGATGTCACGGCGCTCGGCGGCGAACCCGCACGGGCCGACAACGAAGGTGGCGCCGGCGGCGAGCAGTCACCGGCCGACCCGAGCTTCTCGGGCACCAACGTGCAGGAGGCCGGCGTCGACGAGCCCGATCGGGTCAAGACCGACGGCCGCTTCCTCTACCTCGTACGCGACGGCTGGTTCCTCATCTACGACGCCGCCGACCTGACGCTGGTCAGCCAGACCGCGGTCATCGACGGCTGGGAAGGCACCCTGCTCGTCGAAGGCGATACTGCGCTGGTGCTCGGCCATACCTGGGGCGCGCCCGAAGAGGCGTTCGCCGACGCCGACGCCGACCGCCTGGCGCGGGGCACCAAAGCGGTGATCAGCGTCTACGACCTCAACGATCGCGCCGCCCCCCGGCTGGTGCGCCGCAGCTACCTTGAGGGCGAGATCCTGTCGGCGCGGCTCGTCGCTGGCACCGCGCGCGTCGTGGTGCGCGCCGAGCTGGCCCGTGGCATCGACGTCGACGCGGTCGCCGGTGAGATCCGCGGTGGCGGCGGCTC
>JAGQJJ010000095.1 GCA_020430675.1 Myxococcales bacterium | reverse complement strand
ATGTCGACAGTGCGCGCTGAAGTCCGGGACGGACTCGGCGCCGTGGAGCGCGGCGATCGCCAGCACTTCGCAACCGACGTCCGCGATGCGTTTGCCGACAGCGTCAATCTTGATGCCGCCCTGAAGGTCAGCCATCCGGCTGAACCGCGATGGGACTACCTGCTGGGTCACGCATCGGGAGGTGCGGTCGTTGGCCTTGAGGTCCACCCGGCGCATGACCGCGAGGTGGGGGCCATCATCGACAAGAAGGCCGCGGCCCAACGTCAGCTCAGCGGACATCTGGTGCCTGGCCGGCGGGTCGCGCGTTGGCTCTGGGTGGCTTCGGGCAAGGCGGATTTCGCCCGTACGGAAAAGACTGTGTTTCGTCTGGCCCAGAATGGCATCGAGTTTGTCGGGCGCAGTGTACTGCGCCGCCACTTGCCGCCGGACAAAGACTGACAGCCGCGCACCTCTACTTCAGCAGTGTCGGACCGCTGGTGTCGCCGGCTTCGTTGACGGCGGGGCGCACGGAAAAAAAGGCGAGCTTGTTGTCGGTGCGGATGACCTCGGGGTGCACCGCGAGGCCGCGGGTGCTGCGATGCGCGCCGTGCATGCGCACGCCGCCGGGCACGACCGCGGCGACCTGGGCCACGTGACCGGCGATGCCATCGCCCAGGCCGTACCAGTACTGCGCGAAGTCGCCCGGCCGCAGATCGGCCACCGCGATGGCACGGCCGGCGCCCGCTTGGGGCAGGGCCCAGGCGATGCCTTGGATCTCAGCGTCACCGCGGGCCACGGCTTCGGTCAGTGGGGCCGAAAAACGCTCGATGTGAATGCCATCGCTCAGCGTGGGCGTGATCTCGACCCCGGCACGGCGCAAGGCTTCGATGGCATATGAGGTGCAAACGTAGCGATCCTCGCCCTTGCCATAGCCATCAAAATCGGCCTCGGGGTGGCGCGCGCGCACCTCGGCGCCCAGCGCGAGCGCGGCGCGCAGCGTGGGGGGCATGGGACGCGGCGCCGCGGCTTCGGCGAGGGCGGCGTCGAGGGTGGCGAAGGTGCGCAGTCCCGGCACGCGCAGCCCTGGGCCGATGAGCACCTTCGGATGGCAGCGCAAGGCATCGGCGTCGAGCTTGGGTGGGGCGAGCGTCACGATGCCATGCACGGTGGCATCGGCGAGCCAGGCCGCGAACACTTCGGGGTCGGTGGCCCGGGTCTCGATGACCGTCTCAAAGCCGCGGGCGCGCAGGGCGTGGGCGTGGGCCGAAGGGGCGCCGTCGGCGGCGAAGAGCACGACGCGCCCGCCTTCGGGCAGGCCGGGTGGGTTGATCGCGGGGGGGTCGCTGCGCATCGACCTATCATGCCGCAGCGCGGCCGCCGCGAGAAGGCTCGGGGCGACCGGTTGCCAGCTCCTTACCAGAACTTGACCTTCTTGTAGATCGTCTTGGCCCCGTTGATCAGCGAGCCGTAGGCGTTGGTGGCGAACTGGCCGACGCCGTTGGCCCAGTCTTCGAGGGTGTTGCCGATGGTGTCGACGGTGTCGGTGATCTGGCCGCCGATGGCAGCGAGCCCGTCTTCGAGGTCGTCGAGGTCATCGATGACCGTCTCGAACGTGTGGCTGGTGTCGCTGATGATGACCTTCACCTCGGTCTCGGCGCGCTTCATATAGATGCGGGTGTCGGCGGCGGCGTTCTCGAACCGGGTGACGACGCCGGCGTCGTGGTTGACGATCCACTCCGAGCTCTTCGCCCAGAGCTGCGGCGCCAGCTCTTCGACCGTCTCGGCGCCGACGATGGCCCAGTCGCGGGTGAACTCGTAGGCCATGATGACATCGTCGCCCGAGACGTAGATGGCCACGCCCACCGGCACCACCGGCACCGAGAGGCTGAAGCCATACTGGCCGTTCTTGCCCGCCGAGACCGCGGCCCAGAAGCCCACGCCGATGTCGGCGTTGAGACCCACGTAGCTGCCGTTTTCGTTGCCAAGGGTGAAGGCCACCCCGACCACGCTGGCCTCGGCGCCCATCACGAAGCCATTGCGGTCCATGTTCAGCGCGCCGTTGACCGTGCCCACCGAGCCCGAGACGGTGACCACGCCGCCCACCGTGACCTGCATGGTCAGCACGTTGGCGCCGATCTCGAAGCCGGCGCCGTACTCATCGTCGTCGATGACAAAGTGCACGTTGCCGACCTGAATCGAACCCTGGGCGGGGCCGATGCGGTCGCTGACCGAGATGCCGGTGCCATCGAAGGCGAACTCGAAGTGAATGACGTTGTAGGGGCGGGTCAGGACCAGGGCGTCCCACTCCAGGGTCAGCTCTTCGGCCTCTTCGCCTTCGATCGTCTCGCCATAGCCCCGGTCGGCCGGCACCTGGGTCAGCAGCACGGCCTGCTGGGTCGGGCTGAGCAGGTTCCAGAAGTCAGCGGGCACGTGGAAGCCATAGGTCGTCAGCAGGTCGGCGATGCCCAGCGGGTCGTACATGATGGCACCGGTGCCATCGGGACTCTTCACGATGATCACCAGTTCGTTGTTGCCGTCGCGGTCGAGGTCGACGTAGGCCACCTGCAGGCCCGGCATCGAAGGCACCGCCGCGGTGGGCGCGCCTTCGTTGCAGGTGCCTTCGCCCAGCGTCGCGGCCGGGTCGCCCGTGTCAGTGGCGATGCGCACCAGGCAGGTGTCATCGATCATGATCTGGGTCACGCCCTTGTTGGCGGTGGCCGTCGACCAGATCATCGCGCCATACTCGTCGTAGGCCGCGACCTTGCCGTTGTTGAGGAAGCGCACCTCGGCGACGCGGCCGCTGGTGCTGGTCGACCAGACCTGCCAGAGCGTGCGGTCGGCTTCGTTGACCCGGAAGAGGCGCAGCTCGCCGTTGTCGATGGTCAGAAACGCGCTCTCGTTCTGCACGATGACATCGCCGTCGTGCCACGAGGTGCGTTCGGTGACCGACGCGACCGTGTTCCAGGTCACGCGGATCGAAGCGACCGGCAGCGTGGTGCCCAGCCACAGCAAGGTCGCCGTCTGGGCGCTGGTCTGGAATTCGCCGCCGTAGACCATGTCACAGTTTTCGTTCGGGTAGACCGAGACCTGCATCGTGCCCTGGGCCGCGGCGATGATCATGCGGTCGGCGGTGCCATTGAGGTCGGTCTCGCCCAGGTTGATGCAGGTGCCGCGCGGCCGGCCGGCCAGGTCGAAGCCGATGTACTTGTTGTTGCCCGAGCGCAGCTCCACCCGACCGGGCTGCACCGTCCACGGCCGGTAGAGCGCCAGGAAGCCGACCGACCGGGTCATCGCGATGCCATCTTGGAGCGAGTAGTCATCTTCGTGGGCGAACCGGAAGGCAAAACCCTTGTAGAGGTCGCTGCCATCGTCGATGAGCTTGACCCGCGTGTTCGCGAAGCCGGGCCGGCTCACCGACTGGAGGGTGGTGATGACGATCGGCTCGCCGAAGCTCTTGTTGGGCAAAAGGATTTCCGCCGAGGCGTCGTAGCCGCGCGCGCCGCCGTTCTGCGCCTGCTTGCCGACGTAGAGCGCCCGGCCGTCGTTGAGGGTGTAGACGCCCGACTCGAGCACGACGTAGTGCACGGTCTCGCTCATATGCGCGCCGTCGAACGTGTTGGGTTCGAAGTAGATGAGGTCGGCGCCGCTCGTGGTGACGTTGGCGGCGTGCACCTCCATCGGCTGCGCGCCGGCGTAGGTGGCGAGCTGGGCGAAGACGACCGGCGCGGCGTAGTTCTTGGTGAAGGTGATGTGATGCGTTGCGCCGAAAGCGCTGGCGTTGGCGGTGACCGAGCCGGTCTCGCCGACCAGACCGCCGCCGAGCAGGTTGGGGTCGCCGCGGAAGGCGAGGATGTCGACCGTCTCCTTGTAGTCGTGGCCCCCGCTGGCGGCGGGCTGGAAGCGCACCATGCTGCCCGCCATGCGCACGGAACCCAGGTCCGAGTCGAAGTCGGAGCGCACCTGGGTCAGGAGGGCACCGTCGGCCAGCGCGTCGCCCGAGAGCGCGGCGTCGGCCCAGGCGTTGGCGGCGTGCACGCGGAAGGCATCGAGCGCGCCATGGCCGCTCTCGCCGATGGCCTTGCCGGCCAGGTTGCCATTGAGGCCCCGCAGGGCGAGGCCGCCGCCGATGGCGAGGCCGAGGGTCAGCAGGGCAAGGATGTGCCGTTTCATGGCAATGACTCCCATATGCGATGGCATCGCATGCCATCGGTGTCATGACGTCGGTCTGCGTCGTGTGATGAGGCGCGCGGCGCGTCGGGCCGGCGTCCCCCTGTTGCGATCAGACCAACCCCGGCACCGGGGGCGGCGTGCAGTCCTTTCTCGGAAGGGCGGGTCTTTTTTTCGCCGGGGGCTTCAAGGGCCCGTCAAAAATCACTCGATCGACCGAGGGCGTCGATACGCGTGCGCAGGGCCAGTGCGCCCAAAAGCCGCGACGAAGTCGTACCAAGAGGTCGGGCGAGAAAGCGGCCGCGGACGCATACGGCCTTGCGCATGCGGAGCGGCGGCCGAATCGACGAGTTGTTTTTGACGGACCCCAAGCGCGCTGGCGGCGCGCGATCAGCGGGGGGCCTTGTTGATCACGAACGGCGCGACCGCACAGTCGCCGCAGCGCAGCTCGTCGCCGGCCGGCGCGCAGGCGGGCACGGCGTCGGCGCCCGGGCAGAAGACGAGGAAGAGCGTCTCGGCGCCGGGCGCGTCGTCGAGGGTGACCGCGCCCGGCAGCAGCTGCTCACGGCCGGCCTCGAGGTGCGCGCGCTCGGCATCGAGCGGCCACGCGCGGTAGAGCGCGCCGCTGGCCTCGCGGCCTTCGATGCGCACCGCGCCCGCTCCGGGCAGGTCGACCCCGAAGCGCAGGCCGTCGCCCGCGGCAAATTCGCCGCCGCTCAGCACCTCTTCCGCCTTCTCACCCGGCCGCTCGCGGTAGACGCGCAGCGCGGCGTTGCCTTTGAGGCGCACGTCGCCCACGCCCAGGCCGGCCTCGGGGTCGACCGGGCGTCGCAGGTACAGGGTCACCGCGGCGGCCACGCCCACCAGCGCGAGCACGCCCACCATCCACGGGGCCCGCTGCGGACGTTGGCGCTGAAGCCGGGCCAGCATGGGCCGCTCGTCGAAGTCGGGCACCGCGTCAAAGCCGCGCGCGACCTGCGCCGCGCGCGCTGCGCAATCGGGGCAGCCGGCGAGGTGCGCTTCCACTTCGCGCTTCGCCGCGTCGTCGAGCAGCCCGAGGCGAAGGCGGTCGAGCGCCAGGTCGGACGGTGGGTCATCGCAGCCGCTTGCGCTTCGCAAGGCGGAGAAATCGAGGCTCATGGCTCAGCCCCCAGACGCCGCGCAGCCCATTGATTGAACTGCTCGATCAGGTTGCGCACGGTGCTCTTTGAACACTCCATCAGCTCGGCGGCCTCGGCGTACGACAGCCCGTCGAGGTGCACATAGACCGCCACCGTGGCCAGCCGGTCGTCGGCCTGGCTGAGCAGCATCTGCATCGTGAGCTGGTCGACCGGCGCGTTCGGCTTGCGGGGCGCCGCGGCATAGGCATCGGCCAGCGCCTTGCGCCGTTTGCGCCCGCGAATGACGTTGAGGCAATGGTTGGTCGTGATGCGATACAGCCAGTTGAGCGTCTGCCCGCGGTCCTCGAAGCGGTCGAGGTTGCGAAAGGCGCGCAGGAAGATGTCTTGCAGCGCCTCTTCGGCGTCGGTGTCGTTCTGCAGCATGCGGCGCGCCCGCCGATGCACGGGCGGGCCATACTCGCGATAGAGCTGGCTGAGCTTTTGCGGGTCGGACACGGCCGGATGATGGCAGAAATCGCTGGCGCAGGACACCCGCGGATGGCCGCGGTCGGGTCGTTTCAGCGCGCGGATGGCACACGGAGCCTCCTCGGGTCACGACCGGATCAACCCCGGCATTGGGTCGAACGTGCAGCGTTTTTCTGGTTGCGCGCGTCAGGCGCTGAAGAGGCCGAGCTGCGCGTCGGCGCCGAAGACCGGCAGCGTCGACTGCGGCCGCACCGTGCCATCGGCCAGCAGGTGTTGCAGGTCGATGCCTCGCTCGGCGAGCGCCGGGCCGATGAGACGGGCGCGATGGCAGCCGGTGGGATCGGACTCGGCGCAGAGCAGGCACAGCCGATAGCCCTGGTCGACCGCGCGCTGCAACCGGTCGAGGCCGTGCGCAAAAAACGGGCGGTTGCGCACCTTCCGGTAGTCCACCCGGCCATCGGTGAGGCTCTCGGGATCGCTGGGCCGCCCGCCGAGCTGGTCGCCCATGTACACGTAGCGCAGCCCATGCACGCCCAGATCGGTGCGCAGCGCCTCGCGGCAGAACTCGGGGCGATGGCTCGACCACGTCGATGAGCGCACGTCGACCACGTAATGCACGCCGTGGGCGCGAAGCTGCTCGACCAGCGCGCGGAGGTCGCGTTGGCCGTAGCCCAGGCTGAAGAGAGTCGGGTCGGGCGCGGCGTCCATGGCTTCAAGCTACCCGATCGCGGGGGGTCGGATCCGGCGCTTGCCGCGCCGCCTGCGCCGTGCTCCGATGCGGCATGCGCGCGGTCATCACCTACGCCCTCTTCCCGGTCTGGTTTGCGCTGGCGTTTGCGGTCGCCGGCCTGGCGCTGCGGCGTGGCTGGTCGACGAGCGCCACGTTGGCGGGCATCACCGCGGCGACGGTGGCGATCATCGCGATCGCCGAGCGCGTGCACCCCGCGCACGCCGAGTGGAACCGGGCCCGCGGCGATGTGCGCACCGATCTCATTCACGGGCTGGTCTCGATGATCACGCTGCCCGCCGTGCTCGAGATCGCCCTGACCGCGGCGTTGCTCTCGGTGGCCACGCGGCTGAGCGGCGCGGTCGGTTTTGCCCTCTGGCCGACGCATTGGCCGCTGTGGCTGCAACTGCCGCTGGCGCTGCTCATCTCGCAGTTCGGCGAATACTGGCTGCATCGCCTGATGCATGAACGCCCGCTGCTCTGGCGCCTGCACGCGACGCATCACAGCCCCGAGCGCTTGTACTGGCTGAACGCGGCGCGGTTTCATCCGCTCGACACGGCGCTGACCTATACCAATAGCCTGTCGGTGCTGCTGGTGCTGGGGGCCGGGCCCGAGGTTCTGTTCCTGCAAGCGGTCTGGATGGCGGTGCACGGGCTGTTTCAGCACTGCAACGTGCATCTGCGCCTCGGGCCGCTGAACTACGTCTTCAGCATGGCCGAGCTGCACCGCTGGCATCACTCGCCGCGGCTGGAGGAGGCCAACGCCAACTATGGCAATAACATCATCTTCTGGGATCTGGTCTTCGGCACGTTCTTCCACCCGCGCGACCGCGACGCCGACCCGGCGGTGGGGTTGCACGACCCGGCGGTCTTTCCGCGCGGCTATCTTGGCCAGATCGCGTCGCCCTTCGCGTGGGCCCGGCTGACCCGGCCGCGCTGAAGCGTCGATCGGGCGCGTCGGTGGTGATACCCTCCGCGCCGTTCGACTGGAGGTGCGGCCATGGGTCGCGGGCTTCGGACGTGCCGCCGCGCACGCGGTGGGCGCATCTTGCTGATCACGGCGTGGGCGGTGGTCCTCTGCGCTTCGGCCGCGCCAGCCGCGCCGGTCTGGCCCGAGGCGCCCTCGGCCTGGGTCTGCCCGCCCGCCGCGCCCGTTGATCCTGGGGCCTGGTGTCGCGCGTGGTCGCCGCCAGCGCAAGGCTTCGACCTGCTCGCCTGGTGCGCCGGGCGCGCCGACCTCGAGCCCGACGCTGCCTGCGCGCCCACCAGCGAGGTGCCGCCGCCGATCGATGAGCTGGCCGGGCGTGCCTGCTACGAGCGGTGCCTCGCCGATTTTCTGGGCGCGCTCAAGCACCACGATCCGGCGCTGGCATGGGCCGTCGACCCGGCCTGGCGCCTGACCGGGCCCTGCGCGGGCACCCAGGCCGGCGAGCAGGTGCAATGCGCGCGCTCGAACGGGCCGCACGGCGTGGTGCGCACCTGGTATTCGCCGCCGATGGTGGCCTGGCTCTGCGCCGGCCGACCTGATGACGGGCCGCCCGAGGGTGCGCTGATCGTGCAGGAGCGTCTGCCGATCACGCCGGACGCGGTGGTGGTGACCGCCGACGCCAACGATTGCGTCGACGTGCAGCCCACCGAGGCCGTCGCGGCGGCGATGGCGGCGATCGAAGCGCAGCGCAACACGATCGCGGCGCCGGGCGAGTCGCCGCCCAAGCCGCCCCCGCCGGCCTGGACGCTGGCCGCCATGGTGCGCGCGCCGGCCGCCTCGCATGATGGGTGGTACTGGTTCGAGGGTGAACAAAGGCTGACCGGTCGGTCTGGATTTGACGCGGGCCGCATGGGCGTCGCCGCGCATGTGCTCAACCCGGAAGACGGCCGCATCCGGCCCACGCGCTGCGGCTCGGCGACCGAAGAGCCGACCGATGACGATTGCACCACCGGCCTGGTGGACGCGGTCCGGCCGCGCAACGGCTTCGGCCCCGAATGCCTCGCCTGCCACGCTGCGGCGCGCTCGGCCTCCACGTTTGCCGATCTGGCGCAGCTCGCCGGCGGTGGGCCGCGGTTTCGCTGGTTCGCCGAGGCGGCGCGCAAGGGCAAGCGGACCCGCGAAGCGCCGGCCGCGACCGGCGCGTCGGGCGACGCCTTCCCCGATCCGTGGCCGGTCGATGCGCCCGCGGTAGCCGCCTTCGCCGCTTTTCACGACCAGCTCGCGGTGCCCGATGGCGAGCGCCTCTTTGCCCTGCGGCTGCCCGCCGAGACCTGGGATCACGCCGTCGCTCGGCCCGAGCAGCCCGGCGGCTTTGTGACCTCGGATCAATGCCAGGCCTGCCACGCTGCCCGCCTCGACACCGCCGCCGGCGAGGCCATGCGCGTCGAAGTGCGCGACGGCAAGGGCGCGCGCCACCTGCTCGACCTGTCGGCCTACGGCGAGTGGCGGGCCTCGCCGCTGGCCCAGTCGGCGCGCAACCCGATCTTTCTGGCCCACCTGCAGGGCGAGACCAACCGGCACCCGCGCCATGCGGCTTGTCTCGAAAACGCCTGCCTGCGCTGCCACGCGCCGATGGGCGAGCGCGCGCAGGCGGCCGATACGCTGCGCTCGCCGGCCAGCGCCGAGTGCAACACGCTGATGTTTGGCCTGCCGCCCCCGCCCGAGGTGCCCGAAGGCGAGCTCTTCCGCCGCGCCAACCTCGCGCCCTGGCCCGGTCGCGACGGCGCCTCGGCCGCCGGGCAGCGCTGGGCGGCGCTCGGGCGCGACGGGGTCTCGTGCGCCGTCTGCCATCGCGTCGCCGAAGACGGGCTCGACAGCGTCGGCAGCGGCACCGGCCTGTGGCGCACCGGGCCGGCTGGCGTGCTGTACGGGCCGTCGGCGGACGCGCGCGGCGAAGCGATGAAAGCGGCGGTCGGCGCCGCGCCGGTCGAGGGGCCGCACCTGCGATCCAGCGCGCTGTGCGGCACGTGCCATGACCTGCTGCTGCCGGTCTTTGACGAGAAAGGCGCGCTCTGCCGCCACGAGTACGAGCAGACGACGCACCTCGAATGGCTCAACAGCGCGTTCGGGGCGCACGCGGCGCCGGGCGAGGCGCGCACCTGCCAGAGCTGCCACCTGCCGCATACCGCGCCGTCGACGCTCGATGCGCGCGGCCGCCTGCCCGTGCTCGCCGGGCCCTC